>CAYLTM010000026.1:15634-18939 GCA_964386495.1 uncultured Leptospirales bacterium | reverse complement strand
AAGCCCCTGGTTTATATGTTTCCTATGTTGAAATTCTTGTTTTTCCCGCGGCTTTATTTCTTTTTAAATTGACGAGCAAAAAAAGATCGGTGATGATATTAGCTGCTATTGCTGTGATGTTTTATTTAACTATAAGTCCATGGATGCTGCGGAATTATTTTAATTTTAACGATTTTTCTATATCGCAGCGGGGCGGAGACGTGCTGTTAACGCGAGCTGCAAAAAATCAGATGACATGGGATGAGTATAGTGGCTCCTTTTATGTGTATTCTCCAAAATGGATAAGAAAAAATGTTTTTGAGAAATTTTTAGGGTTTAATAATGGTGATCTGCTGCCAGGAGGTCGCTTTGTCCGGTTGATTCGCTATCAGCCGGGTGATGCTGAAGCTATCAAGGCTGGAAATGTCGAAAAAACAATAAGCTATTATGCTAGAGTCAGAGCGGTCATTTCAAAAAAAGATATTGAGTATTCCAAACAAGGATTACCGATATATCTGGTTGATGAAGATATTAAAAAATTAGCAATTGATATGATTAAAAACGATCCGATAAAACATTTACTTATGACCATTCCTTTTCTCTGGCGCGGTAATATTATTATATTTCTCTCGCTCATTTCCATGCTGACTATATCAATAATTAAGAAAAAACCTGATTGGTTCGCGTTTTCATTATTTGGTGTAGGTCTCTTTATGTTTTACGCTTTATTATCTCACTTTATAGTCCGATATTCAACACCATTGATTCCACTTGCAATTGTGTCCATATTAGTTATGATGAATAGTTTGATTATGAAATTGTTAAAGATCACCCTTCCTGCAAAGCCTTTAACTCGATGACATTCAAGCGCAGCCGCCGAGAAATTTCGAGTGATAGTCGTTCGAAAAATATCCCGGCTGTCTGAGGGTAAGTATCTATAACTGGATTAAAGCCGGTTCTGTCTAGAATGAAAAGTTCAACATCGCTGACGGCACGAGCGTCCGCCGAACGGGGCTGGTTGTCGAGAAATGACATGTCGCCGAAAAACGCGCCGCGTCCGAATGTCGCAAGGTGGTGAACCGTTCCGTTGTCAAGAGGGAGTTCGATATGTACAGTCCCTTTGCGGATAAAGTATATCTGTCCGCCGCTTTCTCCCATGGAGAAAATTTTGTCTCCAGGTAGAATGGTTTTTTCAGTCATATAACCGGCAATTGTTGTTATTTCTTTTTCAGGGATGTCCCTGAAAAAATCTATTTCATGAAGTTCAAGAGCTTTTCGTCTAATCTGATCCGGCAAGGCTTCGCGGATTAACTGCTCCTCGCACCATTCAAGGGCGGAGTCTGTGTCCGGGAAAAACATCACAGAGTTGCCGGCTTCGACAAAACCAAGTTTCGCCAGATATTTTATGATGTTCTGACCGGTCGGCAGACTGAGCGGCACAGACCCGAATATCAGAATACCGTTGTTTTCGCTGACTTTATGCATTAGCTGTGATAACATTTTAGCGGCAGTGTAATCAACAGATAACACACGGCGCATATCGAGAATGATGTACCGGCATCGAGAAATATGCGGTTCAATTTCCGTGTAAAGCTGGTCGGTAGTACCGAAGAACAACTGTCCCTGCAGTTCAACAAGAATAGTTTTTTCGCCGTGGGTTTCCAGCACAGTATGCTCTGATGACGGTCTGTTCTTTTTTGAAAAGACCCTGTTGCCGAGTATCTGTCTTCTAACAACCGGAAAACGAATTTGATCCCTAAGAAAAAGAATCACCGCGAAAAGAATACCCACGCCTGCCGCGGTAATAAGACTCATGGTTACAGCGGAAATTACCACCGCGGATATAACGGCAAAGTCGAATATTGTTGATTTGTGTTTTAAAAGATTTAGACTTTTACGATCTATCATCCGTACCGCCACTACTAAAAGAACACCGGCAAGTGATGCGACAGGTATCCATGCTATAAATTTCGCGAAAAGCAAAAGAACAGCGAGAGAAAATATTCCTTCGAGTATTGATGATAATCGTGTTTTTCCTCCGCTGTAAATGTTTACTAATGTGCCGCCCATGGATCCTGCTCCGGGAACGCCCCCGAATATTGCCGATGTGATGTTTGCTATTCCCTGTCCAAATAGCTCGCGGTTGGAATTATGTCTTGTTCCGGTTAGGACATCCAGTACCACGCAAGTCTTGAGTGTGTCAATAGACAGCAGAACACCCAGCGAAATTACTGGCACGATAAGTTTTGACAATACGGATGGATCGAGCGCGAGTACCGACTTTACGCTGTTGCTCACCATGGAAGGTATGTCGGAAATTACAGCGTTTATCTTGCCGACGATAAGATTGTTTCCAGTAAGAGTCAGCATATCATTATTAAAAATAGCGATAATGAAATAGGTGATTATTCCGGCTCCGAGAGCGGCTATAGATGCCGGAAGTGATTTCAGCAAACGCAGTGTAATCATCATTACTGCTATTGTAGCGACTCCGATGACTATGCTTTCCCATTGCCATAAATGAGGCGTTAGAATTCCCTTAGACAGAGAACTCTCTTTTGGAAGACCAAGAAAACGCGGCAGCTGTCCGAGAAATATTAAAAAACCTACACCACTTAAATAACCAGTAACGACAGGGTATGGGATATACTTGATGAATGTTCCTCCGCGGGCAAGACCCGCAAGGAGCTGTATTATTCCTGAACCGAAACCAACCAGTGCGATATATAAAGGTATCATTTCTAGCGGGGTGTTTTTTGAAGCAACCATGTCAGCCGCGAAAATCGAGAGGAGTGCGGCTGCCGGTGCACATGGGGCGGATACAAGACGTACTGTTCCGCCGAACAGTGGTGCGAGAATACCAATTATAACCGATCCGATTATTCCGGCAAGGGCTCCTTTCGCAGCGTATTCATTGCCGAGCGGCGCGAAGATTATTATTCCGAAAGCAATGGCTGACGGCAGAGCGACCAGCATTGACGCGAATCCACCGGCAAAGTCTCCTGCAGTATTTTTTATCCTGAATACTGATCTGTGTACTGCGGAACTTAATGTTGTCATTGCCGGTCTCCATTTTCGAATAGTTTTATAGTATTGATGTTCTATTTTGTAAATTGTCGGGTATTTATAAATCGGCATGTTAATAACAGTCAAGCATCATTTTTATTTCTTGACTTTTTGGACTATAAGAAGTAAAACTTTATAATCAGAGTAATTAGTTTTGATAGAATGTCCGTCAATATCCGTTAAAGGTAAACGGTAACCCATAGATTTATACAAGGTGTTTCAGAAATAGAAAATTTAAGCAGGTGTGTATGTCAAAAGTC
>CAYLTM010000026.1:12351-15624 GCA_964386495.1 uncultured Leptospirales bacterium | reverse complement strand
TCAAAAGTCGCTCTCATAAAATGTGAATCGTATGATTACAGTAGCGTGAAAAACGCTGTTGCCCGCGGAATAGAATTAATCGGCGGTATCGCACAATTTGCCGCCGCTGGTGAAAAAATTCTTTTGAAACCCAATCTGCTTGCGGCGGATCCCCCTGAAAAATGCGTAACTACGCATCCTGCAGTGTTTAAAGCTGCGGCGGAACTGTTCAAAGAAACAGGCGCGTTCATCAAATACGGAGATTCCCCGGGATTTAATAAACCCGAGACAGCCGCCGCCAAGTCCGGTATAGCACAGGCGGCTGATGAAACAGGTATTGAAATGGCTGACTTTGTAAATGGAGAAGAGATCGTTTTCGCGGAAGGCATACAGAACAAGAAATTTGTAATCGCGAAGGGCGTTCTTGAAGCCGACGGGATTATCAGTCTTCCGAAACTTAAAACTCACGCCTTTACAAAAATGACCGGATCGATAAAAAACCAGTTCGGCTGCGTGCCGGGATTTCTGAAGGGTGAGTATCATGTAAAACTGCCGGGTACCGATTTGTTTTCAAAGATGCTTGTAGATTTAAATAATTTTTTAAAACCCCGATTGTTTATAATGGATGGCGTTATGGCGATGGAGGGGAATGGACCCCGCGGCGGCATGCCAAGGTTAATGGGTGTAATAATCATTTCCAAAGATCCTGTCGCACTCGATGCCGTTGTATGCAGGATGATAGGTATCGCGCCCGAAAATGTTTTCATGCTGAAACATGGACATACCGCCGGACTCGGAACATATCTAGATAGTGAAATTGAAATTCTCGGAGATAATATAGAACAATTCATTAAAAGTGATTATCAGGTTATTCATAAAGAATCCTCTAAGCCGAGCAGAATCACCCCGCTTATTGATAAAATTTTTGTGAACAAACCATTTATAGATTACGCGAAATGCGTGAAATGCGGAGTCTGTGTGAAAATGTGTCCGGTAAAACCCAAGGCTCTAAACTGGTTAAATGATGACACGAATATTCCGCCGGTTTATGATTATTCACGCTGTATAAAATGTTTCTGCTGTCAGGAGCTTTGCCCTGAGAACGCTATTTATGTGAAGAAGCCTTTTATAAGAAAAATATTATTATAAGTCGAACATTTTTGCGGGATAACCGGTTTCGAGAAAGGATAAGTAAATAATGAAGGATTACAACTGGAGATTATATGACATTTGAACATTACAAATATATTATACAATCAGCGCCGTTCGGTTATGCGTATCATGAAATTATTTTAGATGATACAGGTAAACCCATTGACTATAGATTTCTCGAAGTTAATCCATCGTTTGAAAAACTTACAGGCTTGAAATCCGAAAATGTTCTTAACCATAAAGTTACAGAGGTTATCCCCGGTATAGAAAGTGAAGAGTTTAACTGGATATTATATTATGGCAATATCGCTGTAAACGGCGGGGAACATTCTTTTGAGCAATATTCAGACGCACTTAATAAATGGTATAAGGTGCAGGTGTATTCTCCGCAGAAAAATTATTTCACAACGATATTCACAGACATTACAAGGGATAAAGAAATCAACGCTGAGCTTGAAGGATTTTTCAGCGTCAATTTAGATCTGCTTTGCATAGCCGACATGGAAGGAAACTTTCTGAAAACAAATAAAGCATGGTCTGAAATTCTGGGCTACACGACAGATGAACTGAATCAGAAAAAGTTTATTGAATTTGTTCATCCCGACGATCTGGATTCTACACTTGATGCCATGAAAAAACTTTCAGATCAAAAGGCTGTGATAAATTTTATTAATAGATATAGATGCAAGGATGGATCATACCGGTATATTGAATGGCGTTCACACCCTTACGGCAGTTTAATATATGCAGCCGCGAGAGATATTACTGAACGTATCGGTATCGAAAAAAAATTACGTGAAAGTGAACAGTACACCGCTTCATTAATTTCAGCTATACCGGACTTATTATTTGTGCTCGATGAAAACGGCATATTTGTAGATTATAAAGTCGGCAGCGAAGATGATCTTGCTTTACCAAGGGAGGTGTTTATTGGGAAACGGATTGCTGATGTTATGCCCGAACATATAGCGTCGCAAACGATGGAATGTATAAAAGCTGTATTGCGTAAAGAAACTCCGTCTCCAATTGAATATCAATTACCCATAAATAGTAAAAATGATTATTTTGAATCCAACTTTTATAATTTCGGACAAAACCTGGTAATCGCGATTGTACGTAATGTTACCGCAAGGAAAAAATCTGAACAGTCTATTCGGGATAGTGAGGCAAATTTCAGAACATTTTTTGAGACAATTGATGATTTGATATTTATTGCGAACAAGAGCGGAGAAATATTTTTTTCAAACAGTGCGGTATCAAGGAAACTGGGCTATACTCAGAATGAGTTGTTTGGAATGCATGTTCTGGATGTTCATCCGACTGATAAGCGAAGTGAGGCTGAAAATATATTTAGTGATATGTTCGCCGGCAAACGTGATTATTGTCCACTGCCATTGATGAAAAAGGATGGAACGATATTGCCGGTAGAAACAAGAGTTTGGTTCGGCAAATGGGATGGTAAAGACAGTATATTCGGCGTGTCGAAGGATTTAACAAAAGAGCAGGAATCCCTGCAGAAGTTTAATAAAATATTCGAAAGCAATCCGGCACTTATGGCTATGAGTGAATTAAAGGATGGCAGATTCGTAGAAGTTAATTACGCTTTTACTAATAAACTGGGCTACTCAAAGGATGAAATAATCGGTAAAACGTCATTAGACTTGGATCTTTTCTCGGAACCGGAACAGCAGCAAAATTTAGCCGATGATCTTAGAAAAAATGGAAAAATATATAACTGTGAATTGAAGGTGAAAACAAAGACAGGGAATATTTTAAACGGACTATTTTCCGGTGAAATAATTGATAGTCAGGGGAAAAAATATTTTCTGACAGTCATGGTGGATATTACAGCACAAAAAGAGGCTGAAGAAAAAGCTAAAGAAGCGAGTAGGGCGAAGTCGGATTTTCTAGCTAATATGAGTCATGAGATACGTACACCATTAAATGGCGTTATAGGATTTACAGATTTGTTACGAAAGACTCCGTTAAGTCCTGTACAGCAGCAATATGTGGATAACGCGAACACCGCTGGACACGCGTTATTGTCAATTATAAACGACATTCTTGATTTTTCAAAAATCGAAGCAGGTAAACTGGAGCTGGATATAGTTAAAACCGATATTATTGAACTTCTTGGAGAAA
>CAYLTM010000026.1:0-12341 GCA_964386495.1 uncultured Leptospirales bacterium | reverse complement strand
CGTTGATATAGTAAAATATCAGTCATCACAGAAAAAATTGGAACTGCTGTTAAATACGGCTCCAGACATTCCGCGTTTCGCGATTATTGATCCTGTGCGCTTACGGCAGATACTTGTTAATCTATTAAGCAATGCTGTGAAGTTTACAGAAACAGGTGAGGTCGAGTTGAAAGTTGCGTTTGAAAAAATTGATAATCAAAACGCATATTATTCATTTTTTGTTAGGGATACCGGAATAGGAATCAACAATGATCAGCAGTTGAAATTGTTTAAAGCCTTTTCTCAGGGTGACAGCTCAACAACAAGAAAATTCGGCGGAACGGGGCTAGGTCTGATAATTTCTAATCTTCTTACGGAAAAAATGGGAGGCAAGATAGAACTTATCAGCGAAGTCGGTAAAGGTTCGACATTTTATTTTACCCTGAAATTCGTTTACGAGGAAGGCGGGAAAGAGGAAAAAGTTTCATTGGGAAATATCAAGCGGGCACTGGTCATCGATGATAATGATAATAATAGAATGATTCTTGAACATCTTTTGAACTACTGGGGTATCAGCTATACAGGTTGTGATAATGGATTAACAGCACTTAAGATAATTGATAATTCTGAACCTTTTGATATTATAATAGTTGATTATATTATGCCGTATCTGAATGGGCTGGATACCATAAAAATGATACGGGCAAAAATGAATAAACCTGTTGAAATGCAGCCTGTAATATTGCTGCACAGTTCAGCAGACGACGCGGTAATATACGAGGAATGCAGAAAGTTGGGTGTGCGGAACAATATAATTAAACCCGTGAAGTCTGATGATCTGTTTCGGGTATTGAAGAACATACATAATCCAATAAAAAATACTGTAGTTATTGCCGAACAACCAATGCAAGACTATTCGAGTAGTACGGAATCTGTAATTCCTGAAATCCTTGTTGCTGAAGATGTTAGTATGAACATGCTGGTTGTAAAAAGTATGCTTGAGCAGATTCTTGGAAGTGTGAAAATAATTGAAGCGATAAATGGAGAAGAGGCTCTTGACGCGGTAAAAAAAAGTCAGCCGGATTTAATATTAATGGATATTCAAATGCCGAAAATGGATGGTCTTGACGCGACAAAAGAAATCAGAGAATTTGAGAAATCGACCGGAACACATACTCCAATAGTCGCACTGACCGCAGGTGCGGTTAAGGGTGAGGAGGATAAATGCTTAATGGCTGGGATGGATCATTACTTAAGCAAGCCAATCGATCAACAATTGTTAAAAGCGGTGCTTGAAAAATATTTGGTAATTGAAAAAAATATAAGTAAACAACTAAATGATAACGAAATTAATGAAAGCAATACGCAGCATTTTAATGAAACACAGTTGATGCGGCGTATAGGAAACAATTCCAAATTATTTGATGAACTCATGAAAATTGCAATCGAACAAATTCCGGAATATATCGGTATGCTCGAAAAAGCTGTGATTCTTAAAAATGAGAAAGAAGTAGAACGGTTAGCCCATTCCATAAAAGGGGAATCGCTGAATTTAAGTTTCAATGCTCTTGCTAAAATTGCTAAGAAAGCGGAGAATAATCCTGGTAACAAAGAAAAACTTGATGCTGTTATCAAAAATTTATGGAATGAATGGCGGACGATTAGCAAAATAATGAATGCAAAATCACTGCTGTCCCATAGAATTGAGAGGAAATAAGAAAAATGCTATTAATTTCCAAGCCCTGTTTTAATTTGGAATTGCAAAAGACCAAATATAAGGTAATTGAAAAAAACAAATCCGCGAAGTTGCAATCTGAAAAATGAAATTGATGTTGACAGTATTTCGCAAATGCAATTTATTTCAATGAATGTTTATTATAGAGGTTGATTATGGATGCAGCATATAAGTTGGAAGAGAAATATAGTTATGCGGATTATTCTCGATGGGATGATAACGATCGATGGGAGCTCATCGATGGTGACGCGTTTAATATGGCACCAGCCCCCTCTACAGAACATCAATCAGTAGTAACGGAATTACTTTATAAAATTAGAGATTTTCTTAATGGGAAAGATTGTAAAGTTTTTTCCGCACCGTTCGATGTGCGTTTTCCTAAACAAATCGGTGATTCGGACTTAAATGTTGATACTGTTCTTCAGCCCGACATAGTTGTAATCTGCGACCCCGAAAAAATTGATAAAAAAGGTGCGGTTGGAGCGCCGGATTTTGTAGCCGAAATATTATCGCCTTATACAATAACAAGAGATTTTAAGGACAAATTTCTTGTTTATGAAAAACACAAAGTTCGTGAATACTGGATTAACGATCCTTCGAATAAGACTGTATATCAATATTCTCTTCTTGATAATGGTTTCTTTAGTGAAAATAATATCTATTTCTCTGGTGATGAAATATCTTCATCCGCGTTGACAGGATTTATCATTAAGGTCGATGAGTTGTTTGTTTAGTAGATTCATGATGACTATTTATATAATAAAGTCATCTGAAAATTCCGCCGAGGTAATTGTTCACTGTAATGATAGCGGTGTGACTCCATCTGTAAAGAAACGCGTTGTGGCGGATCAAATGCTAAACGATTTTTATGCCGAGTGGATTGCATTTTTTCATCAGAGCCGTCGGTTGAAAGACTTTACATCAGACCCGTCTATCGATAAAGAAATCACCCTGAATTTGAGAAAAAAGGGAATGGTTCTGACATCGCTACTATTCGGCAGTGAGTTTATTTTTAATACCTGTAAAAAAAAAGATTCTATATTGTTTTCAATTGACCCTGTCTATGCGAATTTACCGGTCGAAATACTTATCGATGATAACGATTTTATTACTGAAAAATATCATGTTTTTCGACAAATTCGGGATAGCCGAATTGATATAGTTCAACAAAATTATGTATTATCCGGAAAACTTTTCATTATGAATTCTGACAATGTCGATGTTCAGCAGTGTGTTTTGAGTGAAAAAAATATTATAACCGAGTCTGAAAACAAGTATTCTGACTGGAAAATAATTGACTGCGCGAATTACGCTGAAACAAAATTTCTTGAAGAACTCCATTATTCCCGCTATATACATTTTGCAGGGCATACGGATTCCACTGGGATTCCTCTTGTAAGCGGCAGGAAAATCAGTGCGGCGGGGATATCCGAATTAAATCTTAGAAATGTCGAGGTTGTGTTTTTCAACAGCTGCTATTCATCAAAACAAAATACTTCACTTGATTCGTTGGCGCAGTCATTTATTAAAGCCGGTGTAAAAAATTTTATCGGATATTCTTTGCCTGTTAGGGATGACATAGCTTTGATGGTTGCTGAATATTTCTGGAATGGCATTAGAAGTAAAAAGGAAATTCATGATATCATTTCTGAAATTCGATGTTTGATAAAAAATAATTACGGGGAGGGTGATCTTACTCGTGTGATATTAAATTACTCCGGCACCATTAATTCCAAAAACAAGAGTAAGACTAAAAAAATGATTATTGCCGCGATGATGATACCTCTCATTATTTTAGGATTATTAGCTGCCAAACGCTATATTTTCACTGACAATAATCTCAACAATAATTCTAATAATACTGCGGTAATTACAAAAAAAGAAGAGCCAACCGTAATAAACAATAAATTGCCTGAAAAGAATTTAAACAAGAAAAAAGAGCAAATACTAACTGACAAACCAAAAATCGAAAAGACAAAAACTATAATAGAACATCCTGCTGATCAGTTAAGTGATATTATAAATAATAAAGTATCCAGTACTGAGCTGCGGCAGCTTATGATAGAATTTATCAGTAGTAAGCATCCATTTTATACGAAAACCCAAAGAGAAAAAATTGTTGTTGACCTGATAAATGAGCCGATGTTAGACTCTGTGAAGATTATTAAATTGCAAAATGAGAGGATTAAATAGTGCGAAACTATTTTACCGGTATTTTAGTTTTACTAATAGTTATTGCTGGCTCTATATCAATCGTGTCTGCACAAAGATACAAATTTGATGTTAGTGAATATATGACAAAAGAGGAAGTGAAAAATTATTATAATTCATTAGCAAATAACACGCATTTAAACAGTGATTACGAGAAAAATAAAAAAAATATTGAAAACGAAGAAACAAAAAGATATGCTGAATATAGCAGCAATAAAAATCTTTATTCAAATGAAGCCAGTAAAATAAGTGATAATAATTTTAAAATAATCTTAAAAGTTTATGTATTAGCAACAGCAGACTATTCAGGTGCTTTGAAATATATTGACCGTTATTTAAAAGAAATTGAAAAACCTGAAGATATATCTAATGAGATTAAAGCGGAAGTATTCAATGTTATAAAAGTCAAACCTGTTGGTGAGTATTTAGCAAATATAGAAAATATCGAAGTAAAAAAAAACGCTGTTGAACTTAACACACTGTTTAAAGAGTTGAAGGATGACATTGTTGAAACGGAGGGTTGGTTTGTTTATTTGAAAGACTGGATGCTACTCGAAAAAGAATTTGAAAAAGTTATAACAACAAAGGGTCTCGAAGATTTGAAAATACGAGAATTAAAAAACATTAGAATGAATATTATTAATTTATATAAAAATGGAATAGGAAACATTAATTATCTTTATATGGAAAAGATTTATGCTGAAAACAATATCAAACAATATTTAATTACTCCAGAAGAAAATAAAAAGAAAAAAAATTTTGTTAAGCTAATAATTATTAATGGAGAGAAAAAAATAGAAAAATTAATATCAACCGGAAAATTATCCAAGCGTGATACTGAATTACTTATTGAACTTCAGAAAAAAGTTAGGCTCTTGTCTAAAGCTACTGAATTTTTTCTTGCTTATGAGTATTTTGACTTTCTTGAAAAATATGCCGATGATATAAAAACTGATAAGGTTTACTCTAGGGAAACAAACGAGTTTATTGATGCTTTTAATAAATTATACTACAATAACGGATACTTAACTATGGTAATTAGGGCAAAAATCAAAAATGCTAAAATTGATTTAGAATATATCAATAATAGATTACATCAATGAATTTTGAAAAACTTTTAAAAGAATGTTGTGCCGGATCGGAGATAGGCTGGAAGCAGTTTATTGAACAGTTTCACCCGCTTATTTCTTCCGTGATTAATCGTGTGTGCCGTGATGACTCCGAAGATACGGCACAGCTCGTTTATGAAAAGCTTATAAAGGACGATTACCGTCTTCTCGTGGAATTTAACGGCTGCTACACGCAATTTATTCTTTATCTTAAAAATCTTGCTTACAACACCGCGCTTAATACTCTAAAAAAAGTTTCAAGAATATCTTCGCATCATGTTGATGCTGAGTTCGATGAAATATTCAGCAATGCCGACACACTTCGTTTCCGTTCCGGGGAATGGCGTAATGCCGATGACGAAAATATTGATAGTCTTCGGGCGGCGATTGACAAACTGGAATGTAAATATCGTGAAGTAATTGTCTATATTATTAAAGGTTATAAAAACAGAGAGATAGCCGAGATATTAGGTTTGCCGATAAACACAGTTCTGACAAGATCGAATCGTGGAAAAGAAATTCTGAAAAAATTATTAAAAAATGAAATAAATATGGTGAATTAGGAAACTATTATTATGGCAAAGAAAAAAATCGATCATGAGAAAATCCGTGAACTCATTGAAGGCAGGCTAAGTACAGCTGAAGCGGAAGCTGTGAACGCGGAAATTCAGAAATCGAATGAGCTGTTCAACATTTTCATAGAGATTAAGGAGGCTCTTTTTCTTATGAAGAATGGAAGTAAAGCATCAGATCAGTTGAAAGCTAATATATTGAGTATGGCTGTTAAGAAAAAAGTGCCTCATTATAAATATGTTCTTAGACTTTTAAAAAATGAAATAATAGTAATATCAGGAGACCAGTCAAATTTGAACTTCACAGGAATTAAGGCGAATTTCGCGTACCGCTCCGAAAACAAAACGGACTCTGTTGTTATTAACCGTCAGATTGACGGGCACAAACTCAGTATCATTGTAACTCCTGTTCAAGACAGCAGGGAATTCACACTTTCGGTTTTATTCGAAAACAACGAATCTTTCGAAGTTCTTCTTATGAAAAATTCTAAGCAAATTGAATCCATTGCCGATACCTCTGTTCAAAAAATTTTCAACTCAAGGCTCGCGGGTGAAAGCGAAATTGACCTTGTTTTTAACAGGAACAATGAAACTGCCTTTACCGTCAATCTTCAGTTTCAGTCGGAATGAATTTACTTTTATTCAACACTAATTTTATTGATACCTCTAAAATAGGCATCCGCTTAATTATTCGAGGTATATTATGCAATCTCTGATTTATTCAATGAAGAAAATTTTCTTTTGATTTCATCATATAAAAATTTCCCTTTTTCATTTATTTCAGAAAATGATTCATTTTTTAATTCATTATGTAACTGATTACGTATTTCATGAAGCTCCCAGAGACATTCATCTTCTGTTTTTTTAAAAGTATTATTATAGGTTTCCATATTTGTAGCCTCCATAAATCTCTAAAGAATTTATTTCAATTATATCATATTTATTCGAAAGATTGATTTCGTGAATTTTTCTTATAGGATTAACGCTAACGATATGACTAAAATTCCATGATGCAAGAAATTCAATTTTATTAACTGTCGCTATAGCTATATGATATGCGTCTTCAGGTTCTGATTTAGGAATTGCCCCTTTTTCCATATATTTCTCAGCTAAAATTTTTGCTTCTTCATTAAACTCTAAAAGCTTCATATCGTTATCATAAATAAGTTTTTCAATATTGTATTTTTTTATCGGATTAATTATTTTACTGATTTCCCTAATAGTAATAACTGAAATACACAAATTGTAATTAATAGCATCATATTCAAACCATTTTTGAGTTATCAGTTGACGGATTGGTTTTGAAGTGTCAAAAAATGAGCTTGGTATTGTTGTATCAAGATATAAATTATTTTTCATAATTATCATTATAAAAAAATACAAGCTGATGTCAAATATTATTTCTAATCCTTTGTCTGATAACCGCACAAAGATCTTGGCAGCGGAGAATGAGTCTGTTATGCCCTCATCCCCAACCCTTCTCCCGTTTTGAAGAACGGGAGAAGGGAGTTTATAGAAAAAAGCCCTTTCTCTACGAAACCCTCTCCCAGCCTTGCGTCCGGAAGAGGGTGGCACGGAGTGCGGGTGAGGGCAAGAAGGAGCCTTGGACTTTAGTGGGACGAAAGAGGGCATCTTCTTTCGCCTTACTTTAAACCATTTTTCTCTAAAACTTCTTCAAGGGAATGAAATGTCTTTGATTTATTAAAAGCTTTTTCAGCAATTTTAACATCTTTTGTTTCCTGCTCGTACTCAAGTAATTCAAGATATTTCTGATAATCAATTATTGCAGCGATTGGAGTATCTCCCTGTTTAATAATTTGCGTTTCAATCATTATAAGCCTCCCTCCTGTGTAATATTGCAGAAATTATAATATCCTTATTCTCTTGAATAATAAATAAAAGTCTATAACTGCCGACTCGCAACCTATATACAGGGCTGGAACTTCCCTTTAATTTTTTAATGTCATAAATTCTATCAGGATTATCAGCCATTTCCTGTAATTTACTTGAAATAAGTTTTGCCGTTCTCAAATCACTTTTACATATTTTTGAAAACTGTTTTTCTGCTTTATCAGTAAATAGAATTTTCATAAAAATATATTAAAATATTAAACAATCTGTGTCAAATATTTTTTTTCGGGTCCCAAAGAGAAACACCGCGCTCCGCTCGAGGAGCTTGGATTTATCGAATGGGGCTGTTATGCCCTCATCTCCAACCCTTCTCCCGTTTTGAAGAACGGGAGGAAGGAGTTTCTAGAAAAAAGCCCTTTCCCACGAAACCCTCTCCCAGCCTTGCGTCCGGAAGAGGGTGGCACGGAGTGCGGGTGAGGGCAAGAAGGATCCTTCTAGTAAATAAAATCCTTCCCGTGCCACAAAGCTCTTCAAGAGAATGATCGGTTATTAAAGAAAGTCAAATATAAGGGAGCAATTCAAGCATGTATTAAAACACAAAACAGCTTGACACAAACCATTCAACATAGAACTTTATAATCAGGATGTCAGAGTTAAATTGATAGCCTGAATAAAATGAATATAACGTCATGGTGGGATAATAACTGACAGTATTTTTACAGTACCATCGGTTATAGATAATATTTGGGAGTTCTAAACTATGAAAGAGTTTAATTATACGGGTACTTGTATTCCAGAGAAGCACTATATGGTGGATACAAGTAAAAAAATTGATGAAATAATCAAGCTTATAGATGACGGAAAATACTTTACTATAAATCGTCCAAGGCAATATGGTAAAACGACCACTATATTTTTGCTGAAAAAAATGTTGAAGACGGATAATTTGGTAATTTCTATTAGTTTTCAAGAATATGGTAGAGAAGCTTTTGATAATTTAGAAATCTTTACGAAAACTTTTATTAATAATATAAATGAACAACTTGATAAAAATAGTATTGATAGCAAAATAATTATTAAAGAAAACATCAACACATTCAAGGAGTTAAGTTCAATCATAGCTCAGCTCACATCGTCCATTAATAAAAAACTAATATTAATAATTGATGAAGTAGATGAAGCAAGTAATTATGAGCTCTTTTCAAAATTTCTGGGGATGCTGAGAGATAAATATTTGAAAAGAAATGAGGGAGAAGACAGTACATTTCATAGTGTGGTGCTTGCCGGGGTGCATGATATAAAAAATCTTAAAATGAAAATACGAGGCGATGGTGAAATAAGTTATAACAGCCCCTGGAACATTGCTTATAACTTTAAAATAATCATGAGTTTTTCAGCGGAAGAAATCTCTACTATGCTAATTGATTACGAAAAAGATAATAACACCGGAATGGATATTAAATATATTTCTAATCAATTGTTTGAATATACTTCCGGATACCCTTTTCTTGTTAGTAAGCTTTGCAGTATAATAGATGTCGAACTTGACAAAGATTTTACAGCGAGTGGACTTGAAGAAGCAATTAAAATTCTTCTAAAAGACAACAACACTCTTTTTGACGATTTGATAAAAAATATTGAGCGATACAGGGAACTTTACAACCTGGTTGAAAGAATTGTTTTAGAAGGGGAAGAAATAATCTATAACACAGATGCACATGGAATAGCTGTTATGTATGGAATAGTTGCTGAAAGTAAAAACAAAAAAGTAAAAATTCATAATAAGATTTTTGAAATTCGATTATATAATTATTTAATAGCTCGTCGCGAAATTGAAAAAGGTTCCGCACTAAAATATAAGTATGTAGAAAAGTTTGTAGATAGCGATGGTAATTTAAACATAGAACTTGTTCTTGAGAAGTTTCAGGATATGATGAAGGCTGAATATCGGGAAATTGATGAAAGATTTGTTGAGCGGGAAGGCCGGCTTCTTTTTCTTGCGTTTCTGACACCGATTATTAATGGAATTGGTTTCTATTTTGTAGAGCCGGAGACCAGACATTCGAATAGAATGGACATTGTGGTGACATACAACAGAAAAAAATTTGTAATAGAACTAAAGATATGGCGAGGAGGCAAATACGAGCAGGAGGGCAGGGAGCAGCTCTGTGAATATTTGGATTCTCAAAAGTTGAACAATGGGTATATGGTGTTTTTCAATTTTAACAAACGGAAAAAATACAACAGAGATAGATTGAATGTAATGAGCAAAGAAATTTTCGAAGTGAGTGTGTAATCCCCATTTGAATGTACGATATTTTATTTACTAACACTAATAAATAAAATATCTCAACCTTGAAAATATTTCATAATTTTGAAATAAAAATATAATTCCCGGAAACTATATATTAACCTCTGATAAAGTATCAGCTTAAAAAGTGTGTGATTGTTTTCAATGAAAATACGCGCATTACTTTTTGAGCTATGCTAAATCACACTGGAGGTAATATTTAATATTCAGGAGTTTAGTTATGGCATTTTTACAATTTCTTACAGGTATTGTCTTGATTGTTTTAATTGTTGGATTGGTGAAGCCGGAATTGGTTATTCGATGGGGATTAGTAAAAACCAGAAAACGGGTGTTGCTTGTTTATGGTGTTCCTTTGATAATTCTATCTGTAATAGGTAGCCTTGGTACATCTTCTCCTTCTAAAAGTAATATTCAAACGGTTACAGATTCACCTAGCGAGGATAAAGCTCCGCTAGCGGAACAACCCAAAGTTGGATCGACTTTAAAATCAGATAAATGGGAAATTACACTCAATTCATTCAAATCGGTTAAAACAATAAAGACTGGTAATGAATTTTTAGATCCAGCACCCGACCCTTATGCTAAATATGTTATATTGAATGTTACATACAAGAATATTGATGATACAGGCAGAACTCTAACTGATTCAGGGCAATTATATATAGACTATAATGGCAAAAACTATGAATTCGACAAAACCGAATCGATACTATCTGATGGTTGGGGTCTATTTCTCGAATCAATGAATCCTCTAACTAAAAAAACTACTAATATTGTATTTAAAGTGCCTTCAGAAATTAAAGGTAAGGTTTTTTGGCTTCCTGAAAATGGCATTGATGAAAAATATATTGCCGGTGAAATCAAATAGAAATAATTCTTAATCACCAAAGGAGTCCGCAATGAAAAAAATTAGTATTGTATTAACTATAATTATTATGTTTATTTCTCTGAGCGTTTTTGCTGGTGTTGACCGCGCGAGTTATGATAAGGTTAAAACTGGCATGACAATTCAGCAGGTTGAAAGTCTGCTTGGCGAAGGCGCGAAGGATATGGAAAGTGAAACGAATGGTGTTAGTATGGAAATGTATTCCTGGGGTAATATTTTAACAGGGAAATATATTTCTATAACTTTTATGGGCGGTAAAGTTTTCTCTAAAACAGCGACCGGTCTTTAATTTTAGAAAATTATTTTAGATGCTTCAAATCTTAACAAGGGATCATTATCCCTTGTTAAGAACATATAATTTGTCCACAAATAAGTCAACATAATATCGCATATGAATATATAATAGATACAAATATTAATAAATAATAAGAAATATTATTGACAGTTGCATTATAGTTTGTACTAAGTATTTTATGGTTTATTTGTGAAATTATCTGAGGATTTCACAAATGATGAGACTTTTTGTTTTAGGATTGTTGTTAGTGCCTGTAATACTTTTTGCTGAAATTAATGATGATTTAATTGAAGCAACAGCGTATGGGAATCTTCAGGAAATGAAAAGGTTTTCACACCGATTATGTGTGCTTCTGCTCTGGGATTTACAGATATCGTCAAATTCCTTTTAGAAAATAAAGCGGATGTTAATTTACGAAATAATTCCGGAAGAACAGCTTTAATATTAGCTGTGGCTGAAGGAATCGGATTGGGAATTAAATAATAATAAAAGAATAGCCGGTTTATTCCGGCTTTTTTGATATTAGATAATTTAATGTTTTGGGATCATGGGTAATTATCTGTAGTATCCGAGCGTATGCACCTGTGGGTTTACGAAAACCGCTTTCCCAGGCTATAACTGTTTTAGTGCTTACACCGATTATTTTAGCGAACACACTTTGCGACATTTCGTTTTGCCTTCTCAACGACTGGACATCTTTTGCTGTAAATTTGTCCACAGGAACAACAGACACTGTATCCTTGCTTAATCTTGACGCTTGCCGACCTTTTTCAAGAGCAACCATTTCTTTTATCCCTTTATAAATCGCCTTATCCAGCGGTTTAAGTTCCTTTTTATTTAATTTCATCATTATTAATCCTCCTTAATGCTATTGATTAAATTTACTAAACATATTATCGTATTATTGTCTAAATCTTCATCCTGAGATTTTTTATAAAAAAATGTTAAATATATTATTTCATTAACAACATAGTAATAATATATTACCCTCGCACCTCCGCGTTTTCCCTTCCCGTCAATTGGAACACGGATTTTTCTCAATCCGGATGTTCCTTTAATGATATCCCCTTTTTCGGGATTTTCTAGTAAATCCTTCTTTAAATTATTAATGATTGAAGGATTTATTTTTGCTTTTTTAACAGCTTTCGTAAATGTCTTTAGTTCAATAATTTCTCTATTCATAAGATGAATATAATACAGAGTGTTATATTCGTCAATAAAAAAATATTTCTGAATATAGTTCAGCTATTTCAATTGCTGTTATATGCCGATCACAAAAATATCAATATGCATCTTTTCTTTGATCAATAGAAGTTATATACACAATCATTTCATCATCATCTATTTCGTAAAAAATTCTATAATCACCAACTCGATATCTCCAAGTATCTG
>CAYLTM010000025.1:27781-33186 GCA_964386495.1 uncultured Leptospirales bacterium | reverse complement strand
ATTTCATCTAATGCAAATTCGCTATATGAAAGTAAATCCTTAAACATTTGCTTTTTCCGACTTTCAAAATCATGTTGAAAGGTGCGGTTAACTCAAAGTTTTCATCAGTAATTTTTTCTTTGTCAAGATACACCGCTCCAGATTTAATTAATCTCTTCGCTTCACTGGCAGATTTTGAGCATCCGGATATCGCAATAATTTTTGAAAGCCAAATTTTGCCTTCTTTGATTTCATTTTCCGGAACAATAAATTCCGCAATATCTTCCGGCATTTCGTGTTTCGCGAAAACTGAATATAGATACATTGGTTCATCAGAAATTGACATGATTTTTCCGAAAATCTGTTTAGGCTCTTCGTTAATACCAATATAATTTCCAAGCGATTTACTCATCTTTTGAATGCCGTCAGTGCCCACAAGCAGGGGCAGGGTGATTATTGTCTGCGGTTTTAGACCATATTCCTTCTGAAGATCTCTACCAACCAGCAAATTAAATTTCTGGTCTGTACCGCCCAACTCTATATCCGATTTTAAAGCTACCGAGTCAAAACCCTGAATTAACGGGTACATAAACTCAATAATAGATATGGGTTTTCCGCCATTATAACGCTTGTCGAAATCATCGCGTTCAAGCATTCTCGCGACAGTGTAGTGCGAAGTTAATTCCAGCACATCTCCAAAGTTCATGTTTGAGCACCAAGTGGAATTGAATACAACTTTTGTTTTTTGAGGATCTAATATTTTGAAAACCTGTTTTTTATAAGTTTCAGCATTCTCAAGAACCTGATCTTTTGTAAGTCTTTTTCTTGTTTCAGATTTTCCGGTGGGATCACCAATCATACCAGTGAAATCACCGATTAAAAATAAAACAGAATGTCCCATATCCTGGAAGTGTTTCATTTTTCGGAGAAGCACAGTATGCCCCAAATGAATATCCGGTGCAGTAGGATCAAACCCCGCTTTAATAATGAGCGGTATTTGTTTTTCTTCGGATTCATTTAATTTCTTGATAAACTCTTCTTCTGGAATTATTTCTTCTGTTCCGCGTTTTAGCAGATCTATATCGTTTTTTACCATTTTTCCTCACAAATATAATCAAATTGTTATCACTACCAGTTATATGTCAAACAAAAGGAATCTCAGTTGGTTCGCTATTTAAAATGACAATCACAGATAATTGTGTAAATCGTAATAAGTTTTGTAAACAGTATTACAATACCTGTTTAATAATCCTTTAAGTCAAGAATAAATTCCTTGTTTTGAAGCAAGTTTATAATTCATTTAAGTTCTCTGACACCATTTTTTTCTGTGAAGAGACATAATTCAGCTCTGACACCATTAATTTGCTCTGACACCATTATTTTTGTTGAAAAGTGGCAGGATCACCTGTGTAAAAGGTAAAATGACTGATTCAGGATGTCGAAGTTAAATCGACAGCTTGATTATTTACTTCATTGATTCTGCGGTGGAATAATCGCTTGACAAAATTTTCTTGCGGTAAAATTTACAATACTGTTGATGACAAATATAATGGAGTTATTACAAATTTTACAGGTATCCAATTAAATGAGAATTATATACGGTTTAGAGAGTCCGGTTTTCAGAAACCCGGTAGTGACGATTGGGAATTTTGATGGACTTCATATTGGTCATCAGAAGATACTGGATCAGCTTTGCATCGAAGCTGGAACCTGCGATGGAGAAAGTGTTGTAATAACCTTCAGGGAGCATCCTAAAAGAGTTTTATACCCTGAAAATGATCTTCATATTTTAACAACCCTCGATGAAAAGATTTTTCTAATGGAAAAAACTAAAATTGATAATCTTGTAATAATGGATTTTACTAAAGAACTTTCTGTAATAAACTATGGTGATTTCATAAAAAATTTCCTTATCGAAAAAGCGGGTATGAAACATCTGGTGATCGGGTATGATCACGCTTTTGGCAAAAACCGGATCGGCGATATAGACCATATAAAAAATTATTCAAAGAAAATGGGATTTTCGCTTACATGGATTGATCCCTGTACTATTGATGGAGATCCCGTTTCATCAACAAGAATCAAGCAGGAAATTGTTAATGGAAATTTGGAATGTGCCGCGGTATTACTAGGAAGGAATTATTCATTAACAGGATTTGTGGTTCATGGAAACCATATAGGTGCGACAATCGGATTTCCGACTGCTAATGTTGATTATTCAGATTTCCACAAGGTTGTCCCTCAAGATGGTGTTTATGCGGGAGTTGTAGAAATTGGCGGATCTGAAAATTGCGTATATGGCGCGGTAATAAATATCGGATATAATCCCACCATTGGAAATTCCAACAAAACAATTGAAGCTCATATTCTAGATTACAGCGGCAATATATATGGTCACAAAATAACATTGACATTTTTGCACTACATAAGAAGTGAGATGAAATTTGTTTCAAGGGACCTGCTTCAGGAGCAAATAGCTTCTGATATTACATTTGCAGGAAATTATTTAAAGGAGAAATATTTTGAAAGGTAGATTTATTATAATATTTTTGATTATTGTTTTTACTGTTGATTGTTATGCCGCGAAAAAAGAAGTTTCTAAAGAGATTGTCTCTCCAGAAAAAGAAGTTGTCTTGACCGGTCTGGATGTATTAAAAAAAAGTGATTATCACATTTTGAAAAACAAACGAGTTGGTTTAATCACCAATAATACCGGTGTGGATGCTTATGGCGAATCAGCGATTGACCTTATATATAATTCTAAAGATGTTAAGCTGATAAGGCTTTTTTCCCCTGAACATGGTATTAGAGGTGAGGCGGATGAAAAAGTGAATGATCAGATAGATGATAAAACTTCTTTACAGATTATTTCACTCTATGGGAAAAACTATAAGCCGACACCAGAAAATTTGAAGGATATTGATGTTCTGGTTTATGATATACAGGATGTCGGGTGTAGATTTTATACTTACCTTGGAACATTATTTTACTGCATGCAGGCGGCAGCCGATAAAAGTATCGAGTTTGTCGTTCTTGACAGACCAAATCCGGTTAATGGTGTCAACGTTTCAGGGTTTATTCCCGATAGTACGATGATCAACAAGCTTACAAGTATATATTACATACCTACCAGATATGGTATGACTATTGGCGAGATTGCTAAAATGTTTAACGCGGAATGTTCAATCAATGTTAAATTAACTGTTATTGCTATGGAAAACTGGAAAAGAAATATGTATTGGGAGGATACTGGTGTAAAATGGATTAATCCATCCCCTAATATGAAAACGGTTAACGGTGCTATTAATTATTCTGAATTCGGCTGGATTGAAACAACTTCTTTGTCGATGGCAAGAGGGACGGATATCCCTTTTGAAATGTTCGGAGCTCCCTATATTGATAACAATAAGCTCTTGAAAGAATTAAAGAAATATAAGATAGACGGTGCTGTTATTGAAACAGCGGAATTTATTCCGACGGCGAAATACCACAGGTTTCAGAACAAAAAATGCTATGGTGTATATTTAAAAATTGTTGACAGGAATACGTTCAATGGTCAAAGGTTTGGTCTAATTCTATCGCAGGTACTCTATAATATGTACCCGAAGGATTTCATTTTTTACGGTGGATTTAAAACTAGCGTCGGTAGCGAAAAAGTGTCAATTTGGTTAAAGAATGGACGGGATGTTGCCGATATTGAGAATGAGACGAAGAAAGGGGTTGAGAACTTTAAAAAAGTTAGGAAACCTTATCTTTTGTATCAGTAATTTGTAATTAATTTATTAATTAAATATTTTTTAACAATTGTGTTGACAAAAGCTCTTATCTATTAATAATTGTTTTGTGATTATCTATTTTATTTTGACCATATTGTGGAGGTATATACATGGCCGGTTTTACATTGAAGGATATAACTATTGCGAAAGGCGTTGAAGAAGAAAAGGTTAAAGTGATGGTTGCGGAAGCTTGGGAGTTGATGAAAAAAGTTAATTGGGACGCGAGAAAATTTTGTCTTTACAATCCCAAAGAAAGAGTTAACTATCCAATTTCTAGAAGTTTCAAGTCTTATATGGAAAGTGAAGGTTGGGATGTTGTTATTATTGAAGAACCAAATAACTTTAAGTTCCAGATTTACAGACCATTAGATGCACAGCTTGCATAATTAAGCAGACTTTTGTCATTATTTTATTATAAGTAATAGATATTAGATTGATTATATTATTTGTGTAACCGCATAGGAATATGCGGTTATTTGTGTTTGTGCCCCTCTCTAATAATATTTGAGTATACGCTAAAATCGATCATCCCTTCAATATTCGTTGTTAACTTCATGCCATCACCAATATATAATCAACTGCCAATAAAAAATTAAATAAAAAATAAAAAAACATTGATTTTTTAGAAGTTTCTTCCGATAAACGAATTGGGGGAATAATGAGAAAAATTATTAAACTATTTTTTATAACGTTTTTGATGGTAATTGGTTTTGATAACTGGTCAATCTCTGCACCTTTAGGCTGGAACGGGCAGAAATTGGTAGTTAAAAAAGATACTGTCATTGATAAGAAAATATTTTCCAGAGGAAAAATTGTACTCATTGTTTATGAGACCAAAAATGATAACGTTTACAGTATATATAATTCTGTTTCACTTGATAATGGTGAGAACTTTTTAAATACAGTAGAGATTCAAAAAACTGAAAAAAAACAAAACTATTTATATAATCCCCATGCGGCAGTATCATCTACAGGAATAATTTATATTATGTGGCAGGAAATGGGGCAGGATTCAAAAATGGTTTTAATGTTCTCAATATCGGCTGATTACGGTGCAACATGGTCGAAGCCTGATACTGTTAAAGTTAATTCTGTAAACAACATGGTTCCGTATTCTTTTTATGATTATAAAGATAATTTACATATATTTTTCCATTCCTCTGATAATGAGGTTTTTAAACTAATACATGCTATAAGCAGTAATGGTCATAAGTTTGATGAAGCTAGTGATGTTACTTCTTTTAATGGTGATATTCGTGGTTCTTTTTCACCGAGTATCGTTTTCAGCAAGAATAATATTTTCATCGCGTACCAGGCAAAAAGTATGAGCAATAATATTCTTACCGATGATATATATTTTATTAAATCCGCTGATAATGGTATTAATTGGTCAAAACTTGTGAGAATAACCGAATCTACGTCAAATGATGTATCACCCTCGATAGTGATAAATAATGATACGATTTATTGCGTGTATTCTAATAATGAAAATAATAACTGGGAATTGCTTTTATTGAAAGGTGAGCAGGGCGGCAGCATATGGACAAAACCTGTAAAGGTATTGAATACCAATACCAATTGCTTTTATCCGTCAATTACGTCAATTAGTGATAAAATTTATATTTTTTGGTATGACAATCGTGAAGGGTT
>CAYLTM010000025.1:20520-27771 GCA_964386495.1 uncultured Leptospirales bacterium | reverse complement strand
ATAGTACTTTCCATTTTATTATATATAATATAATAAAATTAAAAAAATTAAAATTAAAAATTTCCATATTTTTTTGCATTTTTAAGTTTACCTCCAGAAAAATCAACATATGGATTAAAAAAATGACACAATTTGATATAAAAGAAAACAAGTTTTATAAGGAAGTGATTTTATCTGAGAACTCTGTACCGGCAGTAAAACCGTCTGCGGTTTATTCCAGTAATTCAATAATATGTTCATGGATAGAAGACGGCAGCATTTTTATCAAAAAAACAGACAATTCCGCGGCTCCGCCAGAACTAACATCATCAACACATCCGGCTGGGCAATGGTCAGAGTTTTCAGATGCTGAGGTCGCATGGGATAATGTTAAGGACGATTCTGAGGTGAGCGGTTATGCGGTTGTCGTTAACAGGGAAAAGAATTATGACCCAGCGATTGTGAATGTGGCTCCTTCTGTAACTAACTACAAGATACCTTTTCTAGAGGATGGTGTTACTTACTTTCATATCAGAACTGTAGACAAAGCCGGTAATATGAGCAGAACAGTTCATTATCCATTGATGGTAAGTAAGAATCCTTTACCAATTCCAAATATTGTTTCTGATACTCATCCTGAAGGAAAAGGCATTGATGATAGAGACGTTTCGTTGACATGGGATATTGATAATATTGAACGATTAAAAGGTTTTGAGTATTCTCTTACGAAAAACTCATCCGCTGTTCCTGAGAAATTTACTGACAAAAACGACATTAATTTTAAAAAATTAGATGACGGTCGTTATTTTTTCTCATTGCGAGCTGTTGATAAAACAGGCAATCCGGGACGTATTGCAACCTATGAAATAATTGTAGGAAAAGCGGATAACCTAGATAACTCAGTTTACTCTCAGATAGCGTCGCAGGAAAAACAAGTAACTGATGAGAAGAAGGATGCTAATGCAGCTGTTGTTACAGCCCTCATTAATAAGCCCCTGAAGAAAATTGTGGAAATTGATGAACCTGCAACCACTGTAAATAATGAGGATATTCCTAAAGATGACAACATTAACAGTGAAATTAAAATTCCTGTCGTTGATGTATACAGTTCTGTGTTTACCTCCAAACTGAATAATTTACTCACCAAGGTTAACGATAAAATATATATTACTTTGTTTTCAGTATTGTTTATTGTTATTAATTCATTTTTAGGACTTGGCAGTGTAAAAGCAATTTTCTTTGTGAAAAGAATTAATTTTAGAATAAAATCCGCATTCCAATTAATTTTGTCTTGATATTATTTGCAATCATTGCTATATTAGTAGAAATTGGTTATTATGTTGTTGAGTTTTAATTATGCGGCTCTAATTTATTGACAAGTATTGACCGATAATATCAGAGCGGGTTGTATCTTATAGATTAGGCATGGAAGAGGTGATTTTTAAATGAAAAAGATTTATGGCAGTATTCTCCTGTTATTGTTGCCTGTGCTCTTGACGGCTCAGGGTTCGGTTGGAACAGATCTTATAGTGACTACTATGAATGCTAAACGGCTGGAGTTGATGCCGATTACTAAGGATTTTAGAAATTATTTTGTGCTGCAGGTTATTGAAGACAGAGTAAATATTGTTATTGCAGATTTCGTTGGTGCCGAAAGAAAAACAATTTTAATAACCGATGATAAGTGCGATGGTAAAATTGATGAGGTTTTTGAGTACTATCCAGATATGAAAAAGCTTCTCCGTCCTTCTAAAACAACAAGCGATCTTTTTTTGGGTCTTGAAAAAACCAAAAAGAAAATTATTGATGGAACGATTTTTAAAGAAGGTTATTCATATAATATGAGATCTATCGATGTTCTCAAAGAGAAATTAATTAAGGGATCAGATATTATTAAATACGAGCATGGTTATACAGTGAAAGTTTATGATCCTGATAATCCTTCATCTATTATGAGTGAATATTTTTTTGGAAGAAAAGATGGAACGTATGATTTAAAGTTTAAGACTAATTACTATAAGCTATATAATACAACGATTAAACCTCCAATAGCGTATTCTGTATTTTGTGAAAGAACTACTGATTCATATATTAAGGAAGTTGTCGAGGATCTTATTAAAATTGTTGAGCGTAAGTAAGTTATTTTGATTTCTTATTTACAGGCTGATTATATTTATTATAGAACCTAATTTTCTTTGCTCGGTATTAGACCGAGCTTTTTTTATGTTTGTTTTTTTTATGTCTTTTTTATTTAACTTTACCCTTTTTTACTGTGTCAATCATCTGAACGAATAAATCATAAAAATCCTTGAATAAATCTTTCTTTCTAAGGGGTCTGATATACTCAGGATATTTCCCTTCAATGATTTGTCTCATATACATAGACATAACATATAATGGTCCGACTATTCTGTGAGTCTGCACAATCAGCAGGAAAAACAATATAAACCCTTGGACAAATACAACTACTACAATAATCCACATTAGCAACTGATTGGTATCGATCATTTTTCTTAAGGTTTTCATGTTCGCGTCATGATCTCTTGCCATTTTTATACTGAACATCTGGTTTTCATCACTCATTTCCGGATTGGGAACTGTAACAGCCTGAACAATATTATCTTCAATTTCCACAATACGGGATATTTTATTATTTACATCAAGAACATTTATACCTATAACTGCGGTTAAAATAGCAACTACAGCGAAAATAAATCCAATTCCGGTAAAAGCTGTTCTTAACTGAAATTTCTTGTCGACTATGTATTGCTTTCTCTTAAAACTAATCATTTTATCCCTCGTAATTATAAGAATGTCTTACTATTATATTCAGTATGAAAAAAGTCAATATTTTTTCATATTGCCTTTAATAAAAACAGGATTTTTTAGTAATTTTCAATATTGATAAATTGAAATATTTTACTTGATAATAATAAGTCTCATTTTTTATGTTACATAGATATATGCAGATTATTAATTAAATCTGGTTCGAATCCGTAATTGACAGATATACGTGCTTGTGATATTGAACATTTATTGGAGATAGGCTGTTTATAACATTTGTATCGTATTATGTGATTAACGAGTAAAATTTATTGAGGTATTTATGTGGTTGTCGAGAAATATTTTATCTAATCTGGTAGACTTGAACGATATTGATCCAAAGGAACTTGGTCTAAGATTGACTATGTCTTCTGCGGAAATTGACGGTATAGATTATACGAATGCTCATTTTAAAACAATTTTTACCTGTAAGCTTCTTGAGGTAAAAAAACATCCTGATTCAGATCATCTGACAATTGTTAAGGCGGATACATCTAAAGCTATTTATGATGTTATTTGCGGTGCGACCAATCATAAAGCCGGTGATATCGCTGTTATCGCTATTGAAGGAACAAAATTTTCTGATGAATTTATAATAAAGAAAACTAAAATTCGTGGCGTTGAATCCAACGGTATGCTGTGCTCTTTAAGGGAACTTGGATTATCTGAAGATCATTCAGGAATTCTAATACTTCCACCTGATACGCCGCTTGGTGTGCCATTGTCTGAACTTTTCAAGGAATGGGTTGATATACGTTATGAAATCGATAATAAATCAATAACACATAGACCGGATTTATGGGGACATTTGGGATTCGCGAGAGAAATCTCGTCGCTGTACGGCAGACCGCTTAAAAGTATTGTGGATTACTCTTTGGAAAATGAGTTCAGCAGCAGTGATAATCTTTCTGTGACTATTAAATGTCCTGATCAGGCGCCAAGATATTGCGGGCTTGTAATCAAAAATATAAAAGTCGCGGAATCACCTGAATGGCTTAAATCGGCTGTTGTCTCAATTGGTATGAGACCGATAAATAATATTGTTGATATTACCAATTATGTAATGGCGGAAGTCGGCGAACCGATGCACGCGTTCGACAGAAAAAAACTTAATGGAAATGAAATTATTGTCCGCATGGCTGATAGCGGTGAAGTTATGACGACGCTGGATGCTAAAGAAAGAACCCTGACATCCGATGACATCGTTATTGCGGATAAAAGCGGCGCAATCGCTATCGCTGGTGTTATGGGCGGCGGCAATTCTGAAATCGATGATAATACTACTGAAATTGTTCTTGAAGCGGCGAATTTTAATCCGATAAATATTCGGAAAACTGCAGGCAGGTTTACTCTGCGCACTGATGCGGCTATCCGTTTTGAAAAGTCGCTTGATCCCGAAATTTGTAAAACTGCGATTTTACGTTGCTATGAGCTGATAAAAAAAATCATACCATCGGCGGAGGCGGTATCAAAAATCATTGACGCTTATCCAAAAAAAGCGGAAGAGAAAAAAATTGAAATATCCACAGATAATATTCGCAAATACCTGGGAGCAGATATCTCCGATGATAGAATAATCAGCATATTGACTTCACTGGGTTTTGCAATAACCAATGTGTCGGGATTACTCAACATAACTGTCCCGTCATACAGAGCCACAAAAGATATTTCAATACCGATGGATATTGTTGAAGAAATCGGCCGGATTTTCGGTTATGATAATATTAAACCGGAGGCTCCTTACGTGCCTTGTGAACCGCCGCTTGTTAACAGCAAAAGACAGATTGAAAGAAAAATAAAATCCATTCTGTCCGGTAACAATAATATGATTGAGGTTTATAATTATTCCTTCACTGGAGAGGAAATTCTTAATAAAAGCTGCAGTAATAATGATAAGGAGCTTCGTTTAAAAAATCCTTTATCAAGTGAACATGACAGATTAAGGCTGTCGCTTGTACCTGGTATTATTTCGAACATTGCCCGTAATGAAAAAAACAGTTCAAATTTTAAAATTTATGAACTCGGCAGGACGTATCATAAAATTGATAGAAACGATAAAACCTTAGCTGAGGAAATTTCCTATGTGACAGGTGCTGTAGTCTGTGATGACGCTGTTGAATCATCTACACCTTTTTACACGGCTAAGGGTGCGGTGAAGGATTTATTGCGTCAGTTGAAAATCAGCAAAGTAAGATTTATACCGGTAAATGATAATCTGCCGTCGTATGTTCATCCGGGAAGAGCTGTATACTTGCAGATAGAAGGCAAGGTCGCTGGAATGGTATTTGAACTGCATCCGAAAGTTAAACAGAGTTTTGAGGTGCGCGGAAGAGCGGCGTTGTTCGATCTTAATGTCGATATGCTGTTATCAGCGGTTAAATCTGAAATTGTGTTTGAAGAGCTTCAGAAGTATCCTGGTGTTCCATTTGAAATTTCGCTGATAACCGATAAAAAAGTTTATGCTAATGATATCGCGGAAATTATTCAGAAAAGTGATAGGCTTGTAAAATCTTCCCAAGTGATTGCTGTTTATGAAGGAGCTCCAATACCTGAGGATAAAAAATCAGTTTCAGTCCGGATAATTTTCGCTGCGAACGACAGAACCTTGACAGCACAGGAAATTGAAAGTCTGCAGAAAAAAGTAATCGCGGCAATGGAAAAGAAAGGTTATAATTTAAGGTGATGAAATGAGTGATAACGAAATTTCTGAAAAAATTAATGAGCTTAGAAAAAACGAAAACATCGTTATCCTTGCTCACAATTATCAGCGCGGTGAAATTCAAGAAATTGCCGATTATACCGGAGATAGTCTGGAACTGTCCAGATATTCCTCCGAGGTTGACGCTGAGAATATCTTTTTCTGCGGTGTTACGTTTATGGCTGAAACCGCGAAACTAATTTCTCCAGGGAAAAAAGTATACATTCCCAGAATAGATTCCATCTGCCCCATGGCTGAGATGATTTCTTCACAGGATATTATCGATTTTAAAAAAAAGAATCCCGGCTGGACGATTGTCTGCTATGTTAATTCCACAGCCGATACAAAGTCGGTAAGCGATTACTGCGTGACATCTTCAAACGCAGTTGATGTAATAAGGAAAATTCCGAATGATAAAATATTTTTCTGTCCCGATAAGAATCTCGGCACTTTTTGTAAAAACGCGATACCTGAAAAAGAATTTATTCTATGGCAAGGTTATTGTTGTGTTCATGAAGATATTACTTATGATTCTCTTCTTTCAACTAAACAGAAATATAATAATGCTGAAGTTATTGTTCATCCTGAATGTCGTGACGAGGTGGTTAAGGCTTCGGATTTGGCAATGTCTACAAGTAAGATGATTAAATATGTCAGAGAGTCTTCATGTAATGAATTTATCATCGGAACTGAAGAGGGTGTCTTTTATAAAATGAGAAAAGAGAATCCTCAGAAAAAATTTCACTCTATTGAACGGGATAGAATTTGCGCAAAGATGAAATATATTACTCTCGAAGATCTTTATAATTCAATTGTTTATAAAAAACATGAAGTTTTTGTTGATGCTGAAACCGGTATTCGGGCAAAACGATGTATCGATTCTATGTTTGAGATTACGAAGTAATTATGCCGGTAATTCCCGATTATTTTTCAGAAAAGTTTTGTTTGTGAGGGAATTATGAAATCTATATTTTATATTTTGTCGGTTATCATAACTTTATTATTAACACCCGCCTATTCATTAAATGATAATGTCGTTATAAATTCAGCTCTTAAAGAAAATAAAATTCCAGCTGAAAGTATATACTACATACCCTTTACAATTCAAATATCAGATAAGGGATATATCTATTCAAACCCAAAAGGGCCCGGCATTGGAAAACCGCTGATTGTGAGTGTTTCCGATAACAGCGGTGTTATCTATAAAGAAGTGTTAATCACAAGTCCGATAAAATATAATCCGAAAATCGGCGAGTGGGTCAATATTCATAAAACCACGGCGATATTATATATCCCTGTCAGCACAATAGGATTAAAGGATTCGTTGAAAGTTAAAGTCGAGCTTGACTATCTTTTTTGTGATGATAATTCATGTATACCGGGCAAGGCTGCCGGTGAAATAATTTATAGCATAGTTACGCAAAATTATGACGCAAATTATCTGACGATACCCGTTGACACTATAACTATAAACACGCAAAATCAAAAACCGGTTGATGTTGCACAAAACAATAGCCAGATATCTTTCGATGGTCTTCAAAATTTCAGCGTAGATTCTGGAAAAATTCCTGAACAATTTTATCCTGTATATCATGACGCTGGTTCAATAAAGAATATTTTCCATGCTGTTATTTTGGCACTTATCGCTGGTATGCTTTTAAATTTTATGCCGTGCGTATTGCCGGTGATTAGTCTGAAAATCAGAAGTATATCCATAAATTCGGATAAACCATTCCGAATAAAACTCTTTA
>CAYLTM010000025.1:17006-20510 GCA_964386495.1 uncultured Leptospirales bacterium | reverse complement strand
GGCATTTTTCCAGTCTGCTGATTTTCTGAAAGTTGTTGTGATTATAATTTTCATAATGGGGCTTTCTTTTGCAGGGGTCTTCATTTTCAATATCCCCTCGTTTCTGTCGACTATTGCCGCGAAAAAAATCAGCAACAATTATATTAATTCTTTTTTATCCGGAGTCTTTGTTACACTACTCGCGACTCCATGCAGCGGGCCATTTCTGGGAAGTGTCATAGCCTGGTCGCTGACACAAAACGCGGTGATAGTTTACACAGTGTTTATCTGTATCGGCGCAGGGATGAGTATTCCCATTCTAATACTGTCTATTGTTGCGGGCAGCAGGCGTATTCTTCCAAGGACAGGCGACTGGAATATGTCTCTGGAAAAGATTTTTTCATTTTTGATGATGGCATCGGTTATATATTTTATTTCGCTGCTGCCGGAAAAAGATATTGTGATGTTGTTATGGTCATTATTAATTATTGCAGCCGCTTTCTGGCAGTATGGTAAATGGGGTTCATTATTAAATGGTTTTAAACGGCGCTTAATATCGTTGATAGTTTTATTCCTGTTGATTGTTTTTAGTTTTTGGGTAAGTTTTTTCAAACAGCACGAATCGGATTTATCGAAGATTACAAGGATGAATTATTCTCATCAGACTCTGCTGGACAATTTTGGGAAAAGACCCGTGCTGGTTGTATTTACAGCGGATTGGTGTCCAAACTGCAAACTGGTGGAAAAGTCCGCTTTATATACTGAAAAAACCATTGAAATATTTAACGAAAAGTCTGTTTTAATACTTGTTGCTGATTTATCGAATGAGGGTTCTGAAGGTGAGGAACTTTTATCAAGGCTGAAATCGAAATCCATACCTTTTACCGCGTTTTTCTTCATGGATCGGAAACTTGGTGAACCTATTTGTTTAAGGGATATATATTCAGAGGATGATATTCTCGAAATTTTGTCTAATTCATTAGAATAATTACCTTGACAAAATATTCCCTATCATTTGCCTTGTCGTTATGGCAACCTATAAAAGTTTTTTATATTATTTGTTATTCGCGGTGGTCGGTGGAATACTTTTTTCAGCGATTGGGGCTTTGATAACTACGGTTTTCCCGTCGGCTTCAATAATAAAAGTAAATTTAACTGATTTTATAGGTATAAACCTGGAAATAATACGAGTTGAGTTTAAGCTCTCATTATCGTCTATTATTGGTATCGTTTCCGGATTGTTTATTTGTCATAAAATTTAATAAGGATTATTCCGCATATTTGTGCGTATTTAATCCGGCTGCGCCTGCAGTTATCCCGCTTTAAATAGCGATGTAAACTGTTGTTTTAAACAGTTGTAATCATATCGATAGCAGAAATAAATCAGCGCAGTAATAGTCGTGTATTTGCGATATTTTCGCATAAAATTAATTAATTACAGGGGGTAATAGTTTGGCTGTTACAACGATGAAAGCATTATTGGAATCTGGAGTACATTTTGGTCATCAGACAAGAAGATGGAACCCTAAAATGTCAGAGTTTATTTTCACTGCGAGAAATGGTATTCATATCATAGATTTGCAGAAGACTATGCAGAGATTGAAAATGGCTTATCAGTCCATGAAAGATCTTGCCGCAGATGGTGGAAAAGTATTATTTGTAGGAACAAAAAAACAAGCACAATTGGCAGTTAAAGAATATGCTGACAAAAGCAACATGTTTTATGTTTCAGAAAGATGGCTTGGCGGTTTATTAACAAATTTTGAGACAGTCTCTCAGTCAGTTAAAAGACTTAAAGACCTTCAGCGTATGAGAGAAGAAGATAATTGGGATGCTGTTACAAAAAAAGAACGTTTGGAATTACAGCACGAACTTGAAAGAAAAGAAAAAGTGTTATCCGGTATCGCAAATATGAAGAAACTTCCGGATGCTTTGTTTATTGTCGATCCAAAAAGAGAAACAATCGCGGTAATGGAAGCTAAAAAGCTGAACATTCCGATATTCGCTATAGTTGATACAAATTGCGATCCGGGTGAGATAGATTATCCAATACCGGGTAATGATGACGCTATTAGAGCAATCGCCCTATTTTTAAGTGTTATGGCGAATGCCATAGAAGAAGGCGTTGGCGGACAGCCGACTGGTGAAGCTGTATTTGATGAAAACGCTGATCCTGAAGTGGTATTGAGTGGTGTCGCTGAACCTATAGCGGTGGAAAAATCCGCTGATATCGTGACAGACGCGGCGAAAGTTGTAGAATAATTAAACAGGAGAAATAAGGTGGCAGAAGTAACATCTGAAATGATAAAAGAATTAAGAGAGCGGACACAAGCCGGTATGCTTGATTGCAAAAAGGCTTTAGTGGAATCTGACGGCGATATGGAAAAAGCGTCCGATTTACTAAGAAAGAAAGGTCTTGCCGCTGCGAATAAAAGATCCGGTCGCGAATCTAAGGAAGGTTTGGTATTGCCTTATGTATCCGATGACGCGAAAAAAGCAGTTCTTTTCGAAATGAATTGCGAAACGGATTTTGTTTCAAGAAATGATGATTTTTCAAAACTCGCAAATAAGATTCTTTCTGAAATCAATGCGAATAATTCAATAGTATCCGCTGATATGCTGTCTGAATCTGTTAAAGAGGATATTAAAAGTGCTGTAGCGACTACAGGCGAAAATATCATGGCTGGCAGAATAGCGAGAGTGGAAATTGAGTCGTCAAAAAAAGGTGTAATCGCAAAATATATTCATAGTAATAATAAAATCGGTGTTCTGGTTAAGCTTATTGTTGAATCTGCTGATGCTGAAAAGAAACCGGAATTATTGGAGCTTGGTAAAGACGTTGCTATGCAGATAGCTGCTGCCGCACCTTTGTATGTTGCTGATTCTGAAGTTCCTGAAGAGGATAAATCAAGAGAAAAAGCGATTTATCTTGAGCAGATGAAGGATTCCGGTAAACCTGCAAATGTTATCGAAAAAATTATTGAAGGTAAACTCAAAAAATATTTCAGCGAAGTTTGTCTTGTAGATCAGATTTTTATAAAAGACAATACAAAAAGCATCACTGATTTATTGAATGATTACAGTAAAAAAATCGGCGAGAAGATCAAGATTGAAAATTTTGTAAGAATACAAATAGGTAAATAACATGAATAACAATCCGGCAAAGTTTAAACGCATATTGATAAAATTAAGCGGCGAAGCTCTTGCCGGAGATGAAAAGATCGGTATTAATCCGAACATTGTTAAAACCCTTGCTCTAGAAATTAAGCAGGCTCATGATATGGGTGTAGAGGTGGCTGTTGTTATCGGCGGCGGCAATATTTTCAGAGGATCGCTTGGAGAGTCTCTCGGTATGGAGAGAACAACCGGTGATTATATGGGTATGCTCGCGACTGTAATCAATAGTCTAGCTTTACAGGATGCTGTTGAAAAACTTGGCTTATTCTCCAGAGTCATGACTGCTATTGATATGCATTCTTTAGCGGAACCCTATATCCGGCGGCGGGCTGTCCGTCATCTTGAAAA
>CAYLTM010000025.1:15893-16996 GCA_964386495.1 uncultured Leptospirales bacterium | reverse complement strand
ACGGGTAATCCGTTTTTCACAACGGATACAGCAGCGTCTCTACGGGCAATCGAGCTCAACGCGGAAATTCTGCTGAAAGCTACTAAGGTTGACGGTGTTTATGACAAAGATCCAATGAAACATAAAGATGCTGTTAGAATTGACAGAATAAAATATTATGATGTTATTGAGAAACAGCTGAAGGTTATGGATTTGACTGCGATTTCTTTGTGTATGGATAATAATCTTCCCATAATGGTTTTTGACTTATTTGCTGAGAATTCAATAGTCAGAGCATTGCAGGGTGAAGAAATTGGTACAATTATTGATTAGTATTTGAGGTGAACAATGATTAACGATATAATGAAAGATTTAGAAGCTCGAATGGACAAGTCTGTTAAGGCTCTTGAGAAGGATTATATTTCCATAAGAACCGGAAGGGCTAATCCTGGTATTTTTAATGGATTGTTTGTTGATGTTTATGGATCGCAGATGCCGATTCATCAGGTGTCAACTATTAGTTGTCCTGAGGCTCGTTTGATAGTTATTCAACCGTGGGATAAAAGCAATTTATCTGCGATTGAAAAATGTATATTGAAATCTGATTTATCACTGAATCCTTCTTCTGATGGTAATATCATAAGAATTCAGATTCCTGAATTATCTGAAGAACGAAGAAAAGATCTTGTGAAACAGGCTAAGGGAAAATCGGAAGATTCTAAAGTAGCCGTACGGAATATCAGACGTGACGGCAATGACATGGTTAAGGATTTAGAAAAAGAAAAAGAAATCTCTGAAGATGATTCTAAAAAAACTATGGATTTAATTCAGAAGATTACTGATAAATATATCGATATCATACAAAAAATGTCTGATAACAAAGAAAAAGAAATTATGAATGTTTAATAACTGATGGATTATAAGAATAAAATCGATTTAAATAACATTCCGAAGCATATTGCTGTTATTATGGACGGCAACGGCAGATGGGCTAAAAGCAAAGGTTTGCCTCGTATTGAAGGGCACAAGAAAGGTGCGTTTGTTGTTGAAAATCTAATGGACACTGCTCTTGAGTTAAAGGTAAAATGTGTTTCTTTATATGCTTTTTCGACTGAAAACTGGAA
>CAYLTM010000025.1:2598-15883 GCA_964386495.1 uncultured Leptospirales bacterium | reverse complement strand
GCTTCAGAATTGACAAAAATGAATAAAAATATCATTTTGAATTTTTGTGTAAACTACGGATCACAGCTAGAAATCGTCGATGCGGTTAATGAGATTATTAAGAAAAGCAGATCAGGGGATATTAGTAAGGTAAGTATATCGTCTTTCAAAAAGTATTTATATCAGCCTGAGCTTCCGGATGTCGATCTTCTTATCAGAACTTCCGGTGAATTTAGAATCAGTAATTTTTTATTATGGCAATGTGCCTACGCGGAGTTTGTTTTTATGAAGGTTTTGTGGCCTGACTTTAAACCCCGTGATTTGTATAAAGCTATTTATGAATATCAAAATAGAAATAGAAGGTTTGGTGGATTATGAGATATGGCGGAAAAGGAGGACAACCGGAGTCATTATTTAAAAGAGTAATGAGTGCTCTGTTAGGTCTTCCGTTATATGGTTTATTAATATATTCAACAGTATTACAATCTACAACAGTGTTGATTATCTCTTCGATTGTATCATTGGCATGTTTATATGAATTTTATATGATTTCTGAAAAGGAAGATTACGCGAAGGCATTTGTTGTACCTGGAATAATTGCGGGTTTATTAATAAATGTTTTGATGTATTTATACGCTTATGGGGATGTGTATCTTTATAATAGATATATTCCTTTGTATAGTGTCAAACCGTTTTTTTCAATTATACTATTATTAATCGCTATAATATTAGTTTTTCAGATATTTAAGCGAAATGTTCAGGGTGGGATTTATTCGTTGTCCATTACTATTTTCGGACTCATAATGATTGTTCTTTCTTTTTCACATTTGATATTAATGAAAGCTCTGCCAAACGGTATTTATTATATATTAATCGTACATGTGGCAGTAATGTCCAATGATACTTTTGCCTATTTCGGGGGCAGTATATTTGGAAAACACAAAGCTGGTATAACGGTTTCACCTAATAAATCATGGGAAGGCTTTTTTTCAGGATTGTTGTTTTGCGTTATTAGTGTATTGATCTGTAATGAAGCCTTGACATTTTTTCTTAACATACATTTGTTTTCAACAATAGAATCCGCAATTATAGGTATATTAATAGCAATTTTTGCTGACATCGGTGATCTGGCTGAATCCGCGATTAAAAGGGACGGCGGTTTTAAGGATTCTGGGACTTTGGTTCCGGGTCATGGCGGAATGTGGGATGTTTTTGACGCTTTAATATTTACGATACCAGTTTTCTATTATTATTTGCAGATTCGGGGCGTTTGATTTTGAAAACTGTTTCTATTCTCGGGTCAACAGGTTCCATCGGCTTAAGTTCTTTGAGAGTAATCGATGAGTTCCCTGGTTTGTTTAATGTCGAAGGGTTGTGCTGCAATAATAACATCACTCTTTTAAAAGAACAGATTATTAAGTATAAACCTTCGTTTGTGTGTATTGTGAATAATAGCAGCCTAAAGAATGACTTATTAGAATCTTTAATAAAAAGTTTTCCTGATGTTAAGTTTTATTTTGGATACGATTCGCTGCTTGAGTTTGTCCAGAATCCTGTTGACATTTTACTTTCGGCTATAGCAGGGTCGGCTGGGTTGATTCCAACGCTAAAGGCGATTCCGCACATTAAAAGGCTTGCAATCGCGAATAAGGAAACTCTCGTGATGGCTGGTGATATTGTTAAAAGGGAACTTAATCGTTATAATGTGGAAATGCTGCCTGTAGATAGTGAACACAGTGCTGTATTTGCCCTCATGGATAAACGAAATATTTCAGATGTGAAAAAAATTATACTTACCGCTTCAGGCGGCAGTCTAAGAGATGTTTCGTCTTGTGACATGAAAAATGTAACTGTCGAAAAGGCTCTTTCTCATCCGAATTGGAGTATGGGAAGCAAAATTACTATAGATTCCGCGACTCTTATGAATAAGGGACTTGAGGTTATCGAAGCACATCATTTGTTTTCTAAAGATTACGATGACATTTCTGTTGTTATTCATCCGGAAAGTTATATCCATTCAATGATAGAATTTGTCGACGGATCGGTTTTAGCTCATATTGGCGTACCGGATATGGTCTTCCCGATATCTTACTCATTTCTGTATCCAGAGATGAGGAGCAATAATTTCGGAACTGTAGATTTTGTAAAAATAGGATCCCTGACATTCAAAGATTATGATCCGCAAAGATTTCCAGCTTTGAATTTAGCTTATCATGCTGGACGTACAGGTGAAACAATGACAGCAGTAATGAATGCCGCGAATGAAATTGCCGTAACGGCGTTTATTAATAAAAGAATTAGTTTTCTAAAAATTATAGATATTGTTAGTGAAGTTATGGACATTCATGAGGTTGTAACTAATCCGAATATTGACAATATTCTGGATGCGGATTTATGGGCAAAAAAGAAATCAGAAGAAATTATAAGGAGTATTGAAATATGATTTTAATATATATTGTTTCTGCCACAATTCTTTTGGGGCTATGTATTTTTGTGCACGAACTTGGTCACTTGCTTGGCGGTAAAATGGTCGGCATAAAGGCTAAAACTTTTTCTATCGGTTATGGTAATGGTTTCATTAAAAAGAAGTGGGGGGATACTACGTATCAGATAACGCTGATTCCTTTCGGTGGCTTTTGTTCTTTCTACGGCGAAAACGCTGCCGATAAACTTGAAGGCGTGGATTATGAGTTTCTTACCGCTAAACCATGGCGAAGAATAGTAACAGTTATAATGGGTCCACTATTTAATTTATTTTTTGGCATAATATTATTTTTCATAATGAATCTTATTGGTTTTCAGACTGAAACTAATAAGATTATTATTCCAGATTATTTGAAAACCTTAAACTTGTCGATTCCAGCAATTGATGCCGGTCTTGGAACTGGTGATATCATAACCTCAATCAATGATAAATCCGTATATGGCTTTGGTGATATACAGGCGGGAATCGCTTTCTCCGAAGGAAAAAAACAGATACTAGGGATAAACCGCAATGGTGTCGAAATTCAAAAGGTAATCACACCAGTCAAATTTGAAGAAAAAGGATATTTCTCTATAGGTGTAATGCCTTATGGTGAAAGGGTTCTTGTAGTTGAAGTTGTGAATGGGGATATAGCTTATGCTGCTGGAATTAAAAAGTTTGATGAAATAATTTCAATCGATGGTATTAAACTCAAAAATTCAGAGGAATTTATCGGCTATATTAGAGCCCATTCTGAAAAACCTATTGCTGTTCAAATAATGAGGAGAAATAAAATCGTTGATATTACTCTGACACCAAGAATAAAGGAAACTTTAACTGTTGAGTCTTTGACTGTTAAGGAAGATTCTGTGGAGAAATTTACTGCCAATGTAGATAATATAGATCTTATTAAATCGGCAATTGAGAGAAAGCAGGTGAAGGTTAACGGTTTGCTTATTGCAAGTTTCAATGATTTTATAACAAGGTTAAGTGATAATGATGGTAAAGTGATAAATATTGAAAACAGCGGAGGTAAATATTCCGGTATTTTCAAATATCAAAAATATGGTTACGTAGGTTTGAAATCTTCAACAGCACCAGAAATGATTGATATTAAATATCCTATAGGTATTGCTTTTGTAAAATCACTGACAGATCCATATGACTTTATTGTGATGAATTTAAAAGGCATGGGAATGCTGTTTACTGGAAAGCTGGATGTTCGAGAAAACCTTTCCGGTCCAATTAGAATCGCACAAATAGCCGGAGACACCGCAAGGTATCGCGGTTTGTCGGCGTTTATACTTTTAATGGCAAAAATATCGATTATTCTTATGGTTATGAATTTGTTGCCGATACCGGCTGTTGATGGTAGTTTTATTATTCTTTTCTTATACGAAATGATTAAGGGAAAACCAATAGATGAGAAAATTCTCGCTAAAATTCAAATGTTCGGCTTTGCTTTAATCGTAATGCTGGGAATATTTGTAATCTTCAACGACCTATCTCAATTAGATGTCATAAAGAATCTTATTAAATAATCAGGCTTTAGGAAGCTGGAAATATATCCGGCTTCCTTCCTCGATTTTGCTTTCTATAAAAAGCTCGCCGCCGCATTTTTCAACAAATTCTTTGCAAAGTATTAAACCAAGACCAGTTCCTTTTTCCCTTTGTGTGCCGACTGTAGTAATGAGTTTATCCAGTTTGAATAACTTTTCAATTACTTCAGGTGGCATACCAATTCCCGAATCCTTTACAGAAATCTCGACGAAGTTTTCCTTTACCGTATAATAAATATTTATAGTTCCGCTGCTTTCTGTAAATTTTATTGAATTTGATATCAGATTTCGTAATATAGTTGATATCATATTTTTTTCACATTTAGCCGAAACATGACTCAGTTCCCCTATTATTAGCGATATGCTTTTTGAATCAGCTATAGGTTTCATTATGTCAATAGTATCAATAATAATACTGTCCAGTTCGATAACCTGTAGCTCTATTTTGTTGCTGGTTATTTGTAATTTTGACCATTCCAGCAGATTCTTAATCAGAGTGTATAGTTTGTTAGTGGAATCTTTCAAAGTTGTAATGATATCAAAAACTTCCTCTGTCTGGTATTTATGGAAATTTTTGTGCAGAACATCTATAAACAATACCAGATTACCGATTGGGCTTCTTAAATCATGTGCTATAATTGAGAAAAATTTGTCTTTTGTTCTGTTGAGTTCTTCGAGGTTTTCAGCGTTTTCCCGAAGTGCAATTTCTCCTTGTTTAATGCTCGTTATATCCGTGAAGATAACATATACGCCGATTTCATTATTGTTTACTACAATTGGCGTACCTATTTGAAGCACAATTTTTTTATCATAATTTTTTGCTGTTATACTGTTTTCCATTCTGCATGTTTTTCCATTTACGCAGGAAGTAATGAACTCCAGGTATTCATCTGGATTGTCTTTTGCTATTAAATCAATCAATGATTGCCCGTAAACATCTGAAAGTTCATAACCGAATAATTCAGTAAAACTGTAATTAAACCTGATAATTTTACCATTAATATTAATTATTGCAACAGCGGTAGGTAGATTTTCAAGAAGACTTTCTAAATAGACTTTTTGTTCAAGAAGCTGAATATTTAAATTAGCCAGTTCGTTTTTTTGATTATTTATTGTATCCCGAGATTTTTTAAGTTCAATATGGGCATTAATTCTAGCGAGAAGCTCGTCTGAGTTAAAAGGTTTCGTAATATAATCAGCGGCGCCTACTTTAAAACCGTTGACAATATCTGTTTTTTCAGTTTTTGCTGTAATGAAAATTATTGGTATATTTTTGGTAACGATATTGTTTTTCAATACAGTACATACTTCAAATCCGTTCATGCCTGGCATTTGAATATCGAGTAAAATTAAATCCGGCAGTTTGTTTTCGGCTATAGAAATCGCTTGATTACCGTTTGTTGCCGATAAAACCTGGAAATTGTTTTCTGTTAGAATATGTGCTAATATTTGAATGTTCACAGCGATGTCATCAACTGCAAGAATTTTTATCTGTTCGGTATTGTCATTCATTCGAAATATCCTCTAAATACTCATTATGAATGTAATTTATGGATATACTGTTTAATTTATCAACAAATATTTATTTTATTCAAACATTTTATTTGTATCATCCGAATCATTTAATTCGATGATGATTGTCAAATATTCATATATGCCGATAATAAAATGGACTGTGTTGTATTGAAATACTATTATTAAGGAAAATTCTTCATTAATTCTATGAAAAAATATATTTTTATTACAATGATTTTTCTGAGCGTTGTTATTACTAAATTGTATTCTAATAAACAAAATTTGGATGTTTCATCCTATGGTTATGAAGAACTTGATGAAAATGATTCTGAAGAAAATGTCAAATTTTTAGAAAATAGTAATTCGGAAAAATTTAATAATGGTGCGGTTGTAACTGCTCACGCGGTTGCGTCTAAAATAGGTTTGGAAATATTAAAGAAAGGAGGGAACGCTTTCGACTGTACTGTTGCAGTGGGTTTCGCACTATCCGTTTGTTATCCAATTGCGGGAAACATCGGAGGAGGAGGGTTTCTTGTTTTGAGGACTTCCGAGGGTAAAACAGAGACTCTGGATTTTAGGGAAAATGCGCCATCCGCTTCTACATACAATATGTTTCTCGATAAAAAAGGATCAGTAATTAAAAAAATTTCTACCGCATCACATTTATCCGCCGGTGTTCCTGGTACGGTTGATGGGTTATTAACTCTATATGATAAATATTGTACATTGCCATTAGAGCAATTGATCGATCCTTCGATTAAACTGGCACGGGAAGGTTTTGCTTTAACAGGAACACAGGCTAATCAGTTAAACAAGATAAGACCTATCCTGATTCAACGGAATTTTGGGAAAAAAAATCCATTTGTGAAAAAAGGGATTTGGAAAAAAGGGGATATTCTACAACAGATTGACCTTGCAAGAACATTGTATTTGATAAGAACTTATGGACGAGATGGTTTTTATTCCAGTACAACAGCGGATAATTTGATCGCGGAAATGAAAAGAGGGAATGGTATAATTTCTAAAAGTGATCTAATTAATTATAAGTCTTATTGGAGACCGCCGCTTACTACAACCTATAAAGGCTATCGTGTAATAACGATGCCATTGCCGTCAAGTGGTGGTATACTGCTTATTCAAATGTTAAAGATGATTGAGAATTTTCCCATCAGACAATGGGGTTATAATGCCTTTAACACGATATTTCTTATGACAGAAATTTCATTACGTGCATTCGCTGATAGAGCTGTATTACTTGGACCTAATCAGGAATCTGTCGAAAATTATCTTGATGATAATTATCTTATTAATAAAATGAAATCCTTCTCGTTCATGAAAAGAACTTTACCTTCTGACATTTCTGTTGTTAGTGAACCAGATTACGAAAGTGAAGAAACCACGCATTTTTCAATAGTTGACAAATGGAGAAATTCCGTTGCCTGTACTATTACATTGAATGGTAATTACGGATCCAAAATTATCGTAGATGGAAGCGGATTTTTTTTGAATAATGAAATGGATGACTTCACAATAAAAAGTAATCACCCAAATATGTACAATCTTATACAAAGTAAAAAGAATATGATTGAACCTAATAAAAGAATGCTAAGCTCCATGACTCCTACAATTGTCGAAAAAAATAATAAACCATATCTTGTACTCGGTAGCCCAGGCGGTCCATTTATAATATCATCTGTGTTTCAAACTCTAATTAATTGCGTTGATTTCAATATGTCCGTGCAGAGTGCTGTTTCCGCGAAAAGGATACATCACCAGTGGATGCCGGATGTCCTGTATTATGAAAATTCGCGTTTTGATAAAACCACTGAACAAAAATTGGAAAAAGCAAAATTTACTCTGAAAAAAAGAAAAGGATTCGGACGGGTTGACGCTATATTAATTAACAACGGAAATTCCCTTGAATGCGGGGCAGACCCCAGAGGAAATGACACAGCCGCAGGGTTTTAAAATTTCTATGTGGATCATCAGACAAAGATTTTGACAGTTAAATTCCTCTAACATCGCAGATGTCGGAAAATTTAGAAATAATTTTTTTCAATTTAATAATTTCTTTCTGAGTATAAGGGGTTTTCATTTCGAAATTTTCATCCATAGTGTTTTCAGGGATGAATTGCTGTATGTAATATTTTTTCACATGTCCGGTTATTTTGCTGATATCTTCAATATCTTTTTCAGTGAAAAATTCAGGAATAGCAGTTGTGCGTAACTCGTAATCAACATCCGAAGACTTTAAAATATTTATAGTTTTAATTATTTTTTTTATATTAATGGAAACGTTCGTTAGTGATTCATATTTTGCAGGTGATGTTTTGATGTCAATTGCTATGTAATCAACAAGTTTGCTTGCGATTACTTTTTTAATAACCGACGGTTTTAATCCGTTGGAATCCAGTTTAATTTTCAATTTGGTTAGTTTCAAAGATGAAAGAAAATCAAGCAAATCCTCCTGTATTGTAGGTTCTCCGCCGGAAATCACCACCGCGTCGATTAACGATTTGCGTTTTTCCAAAAATGAAAAAACCTCGGCAACATCCATTTTCGGAAGATCGTCATTGTCGCATGCAATGCTTTTATTGTAGCAATATGAACAACGCATGTTGCATCCGCCAGTAAAAATCACACATGATATTTTACCGGGGTAGTCAACGAGTGATGTTTTATGAAGACCTTTAATATTCACGATTAATTGAAATTTTACTAAATTTTTTATTGGTAGTTAATCTGTTTTGAAATTCTTCTTTTTTACCAATATTCCATTCAGAAACAGGCCTATAATATCCAACCACTCTTGAATAAACCTCAACAGGTATTTTGAATTTGTCTTTCACTTTAGACCCTTTAAATTTTCGTAAAAATCTTATTTTTGCTTTCATTTTCTTCTATTATCTCAATACCAAATCTTTGGAGATCGGTTTCTTTATGATCGTAAGGACAGAATCTATGTGAACCAGGTATATATCCATGAACAGGACATATGCTGAATGTTGGAGTTATAGAAAAATACGGCATTCGGTAATTTTCAGCAAGTTTCTTCACAAGTAATTTCGCCATTTCCGGATCATCAATATTCTGACCGAGAAAAGCGTGAACAACAGTACCGCCTGTGAATTTGACCTGTAGTTCATCCTGGTGATCGAAAATCTCAAAAATATCATCTGAATAATCGACAGGTAGATGACACGAGTTTGTATAATACGGATTACTGTTTCCTGAAGCGATGATGTCTGGAAATTCCTCTTTGTCGTGTTTCGCGAATCTATACGTAACCCCTTCGGCAGGTGTCGCTTCGAGATTATACAGGTTTCCCGTTTCTTCTTGGTAGGACATTATTCGCTCTCTCATAAAATCCAGAACTTTCAAAGCAAATGTTTTTCCGCGTAAAGTTGAAATGTCGCTTTTGAAAAGATTTAGACTCGTCTCATTAAGACCGATAAGACCAATTGTTGAAAAATGATTTATCCAGTACTGATTGTTTCTTTTGTATATATCTCTAAGAAAATATTTTGTGTAAGGATATAAATTCTGTTTAGTAAAATTTTCCAGTACTTTTCTTTTAATTTCAAGAGAATCTCTTGCTGAATCCATGAGCATTGCCAGTTTTTCAAAAAAATCTTCTTCATTTGATGAGCGGTACGCGAGTCGAGGCAGATTCATAGTGACGACTCCGATGCTGCCTGTGAGAGGATTCGCACCGAATAGCCCGCCGCCTCGTTTACGAAGTTCTCTATTATCAAGACGTAGTCGGCAGCACATTGATCTGGCATCTTCAGGATCCATATCAGAATTAATAAAATTCGCAAAATATGGGATTCCGTATTTTGCGGTCATTTCCCATAACTTGGTTAATTTTGGGTTGTCCCAATTAAATTCTTTTGTGATATTATATGTTGGTATTGGGAACGTAAATATTCTATTGTAAGCGTCACCTTCCAATAGACATTCACAGAACGCCTGATTAAAAATATCCATTTCCGGCTGGAAGTCTCCATACGTTGAATCCATAATTTTGCCGCCGATAATGACATGGTCGTTAGCAATATTTCCGGGAACAGTTAAATCTAGTGTAACATTTGTGAAAGGAGTCTGAAAACCCACTCTTGTCGGAACATTCATGTTAAAGAAAAATTCCTGAAAATTCTGCTTAACCTCTTTATAGGTTAAACGGTCATAACTGGCCAAGATCATGAAGATGATAATCGCAATTTTCATGATGATCTCTTATTTCAGGAGGATAAATCCGTTCAAGCCAGTATTTTGCTGTAATAGCCGACGCAATGTGATTATTTAAACCCTGTAGGGAGTAACTCATATTGCTGTTTTCATTCACACGCCAGTCAGATCTATCAAGGTATTTTTCAACAAGATCAATACCTTCTTTAAGAAGAGCTTTATTTTCACGAAGTTTGCGGTGCTGATCTCTATATAATATATATGCTTTAGCTACTTTAGCATGACCTTTTTCTATAAGGATCTTTTCAACTAAATCCTGAACATTTTCTACAGTTGGAATTCTTCCGTCTTTATAAATAATTTCTAGAAAACCAGCTGCTGTTTTTGCCACGTCATGTGCTTTAGCTTTATCCGTTCCGCCGACAGCTTTTGCGGCTTTGAAAACAGCGTCTGCTATTTTATTGGGATCAAAGTCAACGAAACGCCCATCCCTTTTCAAAATATATTTCAATGATGAATTTATGATTTCCATGATAACCTCGAAAAAAATTAATTTGATATTTTTATATATATGATTGCTGTATATAAAGAATATCGTTGATGCGATTTAGTACAAATACAAAAACGAGCGATTAATAATAGTTGAAAAAAAGAACCATTAACCGCGGAAAGAAGTTTCTACTGATATTCAAATGTATAGCTAATGATATTTTTCTCGGCATATCGTCAATATAATTATAGCAAAAAAGCTTTTTTTTTATGTCTCTTTAGATTTTATTATAATAAAAAATTATGAAAATACCGATAAATAAGTGATATATAAAAGTTAACATTATTGGATAATGTTGAATTATTTAACTCACAGCTGGTAAAAGCTGCTTTTATATTAAAAAGGAGATTTTATGAAAAAGTTATTATTATTCGTTTTTGTATTATTATTTAGTATATTTGCTTCTATTGCCGACGCGTCTTCCGGTGTAGCTGAAGACACAATGATTGATAAAATTAAATTGACCGATGATGATATTCCGCAGGGATTTGTTTATGGGAAAATTCCTGATTTCGCGAAAAAGGTTCTTCAGGAAAATCCATGGAAAATGAATAAATCTGCTATTGATAAATTGACTGAAAAAATATATCCTGACGGTAATCCGGGAGCTGTTAAAAATATTTATGTTTCAATATACGCGAAAGAAGATAAGCCTTATGGCGATGATATAGTATGTTACATTATATTATTTAAAGATAACAGTTCAGCCGGTAAAGAAATAGGAAAATTAAAAAATTATGCCAGCCACAATAGTGATAGGGTTGTACTTATTGTAAAAAAAGATTTAGCTGTATTTCTGCATGTTGATGACATTGACAACTTTGATATTATTAAAGACATGGGTAATAAAATATCAACTAAGATTGATTCTATATAATATGGTTTGTCGATTACAACATGTCATTCTATAAACTGATATGTTGTAATCGATATGTCAACATATCAGTTTTTTTAGCTGGAAAGTTTTTCTATTCTTGCTCGGGTGCGGTATAAATATTCGGCATTTGTTCAGAATTATCCATTGGCGCGGTATCGTAATCATTAGGGCTTTCGGGATATTCGAGATTTTCTGTTGTTTCTCCAGATTCTGTCTGGTTATCAATGTTGTTATCAGGAGATACCTCTCTATCCTGAGAATAAACAGATGTAATAAGAAAAAATGAAATTAATGCTGATAAAATAAAAGAAATCCATATTTTTCAACATTATCATAAAAATAAGTAATTTTATCCCAAAGAACGTATTTTTTCACTGCGTGTGAATTATTTATCGGGCATAAAAGCTCAACCAGTTTAACACAGCAGCTTTTTTCTATTAGATTAACTTAAATTAAATTGATTCAAGAATAATATGTCTCTTTAGATGTCAATAAAAATAATTTTTATTACGAATTGGATTTTTCCGAATGAGTCATAGGTCGTTGATCCACTCCTGTGTTTAAAAGCACAAGCCCAGGATTTTGTCTAAGAAATTCTATTGTTTCGTCCAGAGAGAATTCAGTTTCCTTGTAAAGAGCATTATAGATTATAGAAGCGAGATTATAATCAGATTTTGTATCCACTGTCAGCCGAAGGTTCGGATATGGGGTGTCTATTTGGACTGGATGACGTTGAATTGAGAATAATTCCGGATGTTCCTTAATATATGGGGTCACATGTTCATAATGATAGTTTTCACTGCTCATTTCATATGCAGTTTCAAGAGCTTTAAATTTAATAATTTCAACAGCGGTACCAAGCGGAAGATTTTGAAGGGATGTTAGATCCGCTCCAGATTCAAGAGCAATTTCAATTGCCATTGAAGCGTATTGAGCGTCTGTAAAAGGATTATCGCCGGTTGCTCTAACTATATAATTGCAGCCATATTTTTTCGCGGCGTTATAATACCTCTCCAGAACATTATCATCCGATCCGCAGTAAACATCGACAGACATCTTTTCGCACAACTCGACTATTTCTAAATTTGATTCGCGGTTTCCTGTAGCTACAACAATTCCGCCCGCTTTGTCTATCAATTTGCATCTTTCTATTACATGGTAAAGGAGCGGTTTTCCCGCAAGGGGAAGCATGGATTTTCCTGGAAGACGTTTGGATTCCATTCTAGCCTGAATTATTATAAGAGCCTTTAATCTCAAATAACTTTCTTTAGTAGGGTAATTATTATTTTCCATATTTTAATTATTTATTTTGATCCGTTTTTATAAATTAAATGTATACCATTCATCACAAATCGCGCAATCTGGAGATTCTGGATATGATTCCCCGCAGTTATTTACATAATTTATAGCTCTTTCATTCCATATAATCTGCATCGAGCTGCTGGATAAATTCCAATTGGAAAATCTGCCGTCAAAATCCTGTTTGCAAAAAGCAACCTGTCCATTTGACAGAATATACATATCCCGTTCCAGGTGCCAGCATGGAATTCGAAGAACAGGCGATAAATCACTATATCGAAGATCTGTCACTTTACCGAGATATACATTTTGTTTTTGCAGAATAATGCCGGTTTTTTTCGCTTCCCAGTAATCGTAATATTTATCAAGAAAAGATTCCGTTTGTTTAATCTTATATATTTGTACAAAAATCGACGATGCATGATTACCGGTGCTCAATAATTTATCAATGTTGGAATTCACTTTATCAAAATCATCAGCATTGTGAATTGTTTTATATGAATCTTTATCGAAGCCATTTACGCTGATAATTATTTTTATTCGGCTGTCATTTTTTGTGTTGATGAAAGAACTGAAGTTGTCGTCGATAAGTGTTCCATCAGTTTCTATAACTAGATTTTCTACAAGTTTACTTTGCAAGGAATAATCAAGAAGTTCGTAAAAATTTGGATGGTACAGTGGATCACCCAGTCCGCCAAAACAGACAGAGTAGGGAAGTCCGAATTTATCTGCGGAGTCAATAATATTTTTAAACAATGGAGAGACTGGGATATTAAGTGCCGCAACGAAATTGTCAATGATTTTGAAAATTCGTTGGCGGAACTTTCAATAAATTATCGGCCTGTATTCCT
>CAYLTM010000025.1:1895-2588 GCA_964386495.1 uncultured Leptospirales bacterium | reverse complement strand
ATGTCAATATTATTGTGCTCAAACGTTGATGCTTTTCTATGGCTGTATATTGGAACAGAGTCATATTTTCCAGTAAGCTCAATTTCGATATACGAGGGTGCAACATATAAAATCGACGGATCATCGTTTATAATTTTAAGAATATCTTTATATTCTGGAATTGTTTTATTTATTGCAAGAATATTTTCCATTACTTTTCGGCTTCTTGGTGTTATCATCCGAAAGTCGGTTCGTTTATTTCTAATGTCAGGTTCGCAGTAATATATTTCTACATCGAATTGATTGATGTTTGTTTTTACAACTTTATTTAGCGGTAAACGCTGTTCGCCGGCATCCGGTATAGAGCTGATTAATTTATCTGAGAAAATATCACAGTTATATCCGGCTGGCAGATTTTCTGAAAAGGTATATTCGGCGATATAATCCAAATGAAGTGCAAGCATTTCATTTATTATATTGATGTCTAAAAAATAGGAATCAGCATAAATTTTTATAATATTGACGCATTTACTTTTCTGGAAAATATTTTTCCAGCAGGATATGTCATCTGCAGAGTTTCTGAAAAAAAGCGAATCTTTCGGCATCTCTGTTATTTTTCCTGAATAACCGGAGGGTAAAGAAAAATATATGCTATGAATTTTATTAGAATTTTTTAATAGCTTATTCAGATATTCTGGAATATATATCTTCTCG
>CAYLTM010000025.1:1410-1885 GCA_964386495.1 uncultured Leptospirales bacterium | reverse complement strand
ATGAGTCTTCTATTCCGTCTTCGAAAAATAAAACAGCAGCATTATTCATATTGTCCGCTCTCCTATTTTATGGTTTCTTTTTTACGGGAACGTTTTTCTTTTTAGGAGCATTAGTTTTGTTTTCAGGTAAAAAGACTCGCTCTTTTTGATAATCGGTCATGATGATTTTTACATCAGATTGAACCCTTTTAACCTGTATCCATGTATTGAACTGATCCATACGAGCCTTTTGTGCGAGCATCATAAGAATTTTATCCTTAATTTCTTCAAAAGGCGTATTCCTTTTTCCAATGACTTTCACGAGATGATACGCGTTTTTTGATTTGAATGACTCAATTTTGTTAATAGACTTTAGCTGATAAAGATAACCAGCAAGCATTGGGTCAAGATCCGAATAGGTTACCCACCCTGATGTTCCATTATTTTTTGCAGTCATTGTGTCCTCCGAATATATTTGAGCAAGCTTTCCAAACGA
>CAYLTM010000025.1:0-1400 GCA_964386495.1 uncultured Leptospirales bacterium | reverse complement strand
CTTAGCCCACTTGTCATAGACGGACCGCGTGGCCTTCTTGAAGGCCTCTTTTTCTGCGAAAAAACTATCATCCTTGATGTTGACCATTATGTGCTGAAAATTCACTTCAACCAGTTTTGGCTTATTGACCTCATACCAGTTATATGCGTCGTTTACGGTTGGCGGAGTGAAATCAACAGCATAAATCATTATTAGTTCAATGAGTATCTGTTTACGAAGCTCTTCCCGATAATAGGTATATGGCATTTTTTCTTTAGTCTCGATATATTTTTTAAATTGTTCGAGAGTACTAATTTTTATAAATGGCATGATATTGTTTTTTATATAGAAATCTACTTTTTCATCACTAACTATTAGTGATTCCGCGTCTGCAACCTGAAGCAGTATCGCCTCATTTATAAAAGAGTCAAGAACGCGGCTCTTACTATAGGAAAGCGTATTTTTTGGAAAAGGTTTCTTCCTGTTTATTATATCGTATTTATCATCAACTTCGCTTGATATAACCGGCGTGTTATTCACTATTGCTAGAGTTCTATCAGCAAGGTGCCAGCCTTTTTCAACAGTTTCATAATCAGTAAATGAGACAAGAGGCATTACTGTTAATATGAGTAATAATACAATTAGTTTAAATTTAGTTATTTTCATTTTTTCCAATTTTTTTATACAATAGATATTCGATACCATCTACTAAGGCTATCCAAGACGCTTCAATTATGTTTTCTGATACTCCAACAGTTGACCATCTTTCTGTTCCCTTTTTCTGTTCTATAACTACTCTTACAGAAGCACCGGTACCCGCCTTCTCATCCAATACACGGACCTTGTAATCAGTCAACTGAATGTCCTGAATTTCAGGATAAAACTGAATGAGCGCCTTTCGTAAAGCATTATCGAGTGCCTGAACCGGTCCTCGTCCGTTTGCTGCCGTATGAGCTGTGACTCCATTTACTTCGACCTTTATTGTCGCTTCACATTCTGTGGATAGTTTTTTTTCTTTTTTTTCGGATATTATTCTGAAACCTTTTAAATTGAAAAATGGGTTATATTTGCCTTGAGCTTCCTGCACCATTAATTCAAAGGACGCTTCGGCTCCATCGAATTGGTAACCTTCATCTTCAAGCTGCTTAACTTTTATAAGAACCTTGTCGAGAACATCCTTGTCATTACTCAAATCAATTCCCATCTCTTTTGCTTTAAAAATGATGTTGCTTTTACCCGATTGCTCAGAAACTGTAACAACTCTGTTATTTCCTACTATTTCTGGATTTATATGTTCATAGGTTTTAGAATCTTTGTTTATCGCTGAAACATGTATTCCGCCTTTATGAGCAAACGCATTATGTCCAACGAATGGGCTTCTTTCATTATGACCCATATTCGCTATTTCACTTACAAATCTG
>CAYLTM010000024.1:31382-35155 GCA_964386495.1 uncultured Leptospirales bacterium | reverse complement strand
CGGGGCTTTCTGGGGCAAGTCCCAGTCCCCTTAAAATAACTTACTAAGATGCTCGTGTAGACATGAATATTCTGCATTTTCAATCCATGTGATTTCTACACCGCGTTTTTCCATACCTCGGAAATAGGTCATTTGTCGTTTTGATAGCCGATGAATAGATGTCCTTAAATTATCAACCATTTCATCAAAAAGCAAACTGCCTTTTAAATACATCGTAATGAATTTATATTCCATTCCGAAAGACATTAGTCTTTCAGGAGAAATACCTTCGTCAAGAAGTCTGCTGACTTCCTCGATCATACCGTTTTTCAAACGGTAGTCAAGCCTCTGATTAATTCTGTTAATCAAATCCTTACGATCCCATTTAGTACAAAATACTTTCACATCAAAATCCGGATAAATCAATTTTTCAGATAAGTAATCATCACCAAAATATCCAATTTCAAGACTTCGTATAATTCTTTTTTTACTGGATAAATCAGTCTTATAATATATATCGGTAAAATTCTCTTTTAATAATATTATTAACTCGTCAATATTGCTGTTATTCATTTTTTTTCGAAAATTTTCGACTTCAGGGACCGGAGAGAGATCATATTTTTTTATTATCGCTTCAATATAAAGACCTGTACCGCCAGCCAGAATAGGCGTTTTGTTTTTGTTAATAATCTCATTAAATGCTATATTAAAATCGTTAACGAACCTATAAAGAGAATATAACTCATTGGGCTGGGCGATATCAATTAAATGAGAAACTATTTGCTGATTATCATAGAAATATTCGTTTTTATCTTTACCGCTGCCGATGTCCATTCCGCGATATACCTGCCGTGAATCAGCGGAAATTATTTCACCGGTAAAATCCGAGCTGGCTCGAACAGCCAGACAGGTTTTACCGGAGGCGGTCGGTCCGCAGATAACTATTAGAACAGGTCTATCACTTTTTATCAAGACCGGTATCTTCCGTATATTTATTTTTCCGGAATATCGAAATCAGGTATTTTTCATTATATGAATAATCATCATTGATTCCGTAAAAACTTTTTAGCGGCTGTTTATTTTCATCAATAAAGGTTTTAATACCTTGCTCATCAAGGGAAGAAAACTTTTTCACAAGCGAGAAAATGTCGTTTAGATTTTTATTGTAATGATTGTTGAAATCTTTAACAAGAGTAAATTTTTTAAGTTCCATCATCGTAATGAGATCCTGTTTCAAATAATAATCATTATGAAGAGGATTAATCTTTCTGAATAATTCGTCGAAAACACCATCAAGATCATCATCATGAAGTATGACATTTCCCATAATCATAATACCTTCGAACTGAAGTGCTCTGGAAAATTCATCAACAGAGGCAGACGTTTCAGAAATGTCAAAATAATCACAACAAATTATCATGTCAGCGATAAAATAATCAATAGGTAAATTCTCAAAATTCCCAATAATAAAATTAATTTTGCCGATGTTTTTATCTGAAGCGTTTTCTTCGAGAAATATTTTTACAATATCAAAGCAAGGTTCAACGACAACGATATAATCGGAGTGTTCCGCAATATCCAGAAGAAGCCGACCTTTACCTAGACCAGCTTTAAGAAGAATAGGCGGATGATAAATTTTTATTATATCGATAATCTCATCTTTTAAATTTACAAATCGTTTATCGGGTTCTATCAGGACTTTACTATAATAATCATTTTTTAATAATTCACATTTTAATAAATCTCTATCCATAATGATCTCCTTTAATACCACAAAATAATAATATCGTTGAATAAATTTTTCAAATACATTTTAAAACGAAACAGCATTTTCTTTCTCGACTTTAAATAATATATCCTTCGTTTATCCGTGCTGTTTATTCTATCAGCGATGTAATTCATATCCTTATATCTGCCATGCAAAATATATACTGACCCGCAGGCGTAACCCGGTCCGATAAACCGGCAATTATATTCAGGAGTAAGAACATATAACTTTTATATAAAGCTTTTCTAAATGAAGGCTGATCAAGCGGCTGGTCTATTTTATTTTTTTGTTTTGAATCAGTCAGATCATCATTATAAAATTTCTGCCAGCTTTTAAAAAGATTTTCGACAGCACTGTTTTTTTTAAATACCATAACGCCAGTATTCATTTCAGGAAAACTTTCAGGTATTGAAGAATCAGGGTTAACCGCGTTCTGCCTGATTGGAGCATGTGCAATTGCCATATCAAAATTATCGAGCAATTGAAAAACCTGTGAGAAATCACGAATTACTATAGTATCAGAATCTATAAAAACTGTATAATCATAAGGTGATTGATAGATATATTTAATTTTATCAATCTTTACAACAATATCATCAAAGTTTTTAGGTATATTAATTATCGTATCAAATAGATCCTTTCGGAAGACGGTATCCGTAGAAAATATCGTGATATTAATTCCAGGCATAACCTTCTTCATGCTTTCCGCAGAAAGCTCTGCCTCACGGGTATAGAATTCCCCGGTTACAACATAAACAATCCCTTTTGTCATTAACTATTTTCCTGCCTAGTAATCATTAAATCCGCGATTAAGATAGCGGCTTAGTACATGCTTAGCACAATCAATGTATATCTTTTAATAAATAATTGTCAATCATTGTTTATTTTTTTCATAATATTGCTCTGACACCATTATGGTCACAATATTCGAAGCGGATTACCCATATATAATTGCCATTTTTTTTCTTGACAAAAGGTAGTCACGAATACCTCTATTCACTCAGAAATAAAATTTATGGAGACAATTTATGAAAAAATTATCTACATTGCTATTATTAGCAATTATGGGATTATCAATGGTATCTTGTGATGATGAAAGTTCAACGGCATTAAGTGACGAGGATGCTAAACAGTTAAGAGGTTTTATTAAAAGTGCTGTAGTTTATGCAGAAGACGAATGGAATACCGCTAATAATAAATCGGCAAATTGGACTAAGGATGCAACATTAACTTGCGAATGGAATTCAAAAGAGTTGATTAGAACTGTTACTTTTTCAAATTATAAGTATACCTATAAAGGTACAGAAATGACCATCGAAACTGGAAATTACAAGCATTATGATTACTATAAGGATACATCTGATTTTGAAGATATTTATAATCTTGTCATTGTAAAAGCTGATGGAACATCGCATATTGTTTACAGAAAAGAAAGTGATGAAAAAACAATTATAGACGACGTATCTTATTACGATAGTCAGCTTTAATTAACTGGTAAAACTATATTTAGAAAAATCCAAAAATAAAAAAAGCTGCCGCTCGGCAGCTTTTTTTATTAATTCATATTATCTAAGATTCATCAATTCTCTGTAAGCCTTGAGAGCTTCATCACGAACGCTCTTTAAAAAGGTCATCGATACCTCGGCCTTTTGCCCGGCAATCATAACTTCGTGAATATCAACAGTTTCCGGTTCAAAAATCATTTTCTGTTTAAGCTTATCGGAATCTACCAGAAGATCATTGACCTTTCCTATGGAAGAATTAAACATATCACGGAAAGATGTTGAAACGTCATCGTTGCTCGCCGCTTCCCCATTATCTGTCATATGCCTATCACTCAACTTTTTTAATTGAATAGTATTGCCCTTCGCAAAATCACTGTTATCAGTTATAATATTCATTTTTGTAAAAGTAGCATTATTAAATTCTGGATTAGATAATGAAGATAATTCTTTATCAGATATATTTTTTGAATTATTTGACATATACTTATTTTTCTTTGCACATGAATATTTTGGCGATTCTA
>CAYLTM010000024.1:29881-31372 GCA_964386495.1 uncultured Leptospirales bacterium | reverse complement strand
ATTCATTTACCAACTCCTTATATATATTTTCTATAAATATCGCCTTAAGGTGCGACTGAATAGATTTCTACTATTTATATGTAAAAGATCCTAAATAGTTTTTTTGTATCATGCTTCTCTTCTTTTCAATATTATCTTTATCAGATAAATAATGAGTAATATTAACTTCTTCACGGGAAATCTTATCTCTTTGCATAAATATCTCCTTACGCCTTACCAATTTCTAAAGCTTTGGCAAACATAGATTTTGCGTTATTAACCATCATAACATTCGCCTCGTACGATCTGCTCGCGGAAATCATATCAACCATTTCTGTAACAACATTGACATTAGGCATTTCCACATAACCTTGTTTTGGTCCAATTTTTATCGCATCCGGATGTGTTGGATCATAGACCAGCCGAAACGGCTCCTTATCATCCTCGATTTTAACTACTCTGACACCTTTTCCTTCACCGTGGTTCATCCTGTCCGGCACAATCGGTGATTTATAATTCGGTCTAATATTTACTGGTGCAAATATAGCTCTTTTGCGTACATAGGGTCCGCCGTCCGGTGTTCTTGTAGTACCGGCGTTCGCGATATTACTCGCTATCAGATCCTGACGAAGTCTCTGAGCGGTAAGACCTGTTGACGCTATATTAAAACTGTCAAACATTCCCATAATTTACCTCTAATTAGCCTGCACTTCTCATAACCATTTTCAACAATCTAAAATTATCCATCAAGCCCTGTGTCATCGCGTTATATCTCATAAGATTTTTCGACGCGTCTACAACTTCCTTCTCAATATCAACATTGTTTCCGTCATTTCTATTCGTTGTCGAGTAATCCAGATTCACTCTCGAATTAACTGATTCAACATCTCTAAATTCGATAAATGGAATATGCCTTGAGTCAGAAACCATTCCAGGAAAAGCGTTTTCACGTTTTTCACTGTTTTCCCGTATAACTCTTTTAAGTTGACTTTCAAAATTAACTTCGCTTCTTTTGAAGTGCGGAACATCAACATTTGCTATATTATTCGCGATTACTTTTCTTCTCTGAGATTCCACATTTAATGATTTTTCCATTAAATAACTTGTCTTCATTGATAAACTATCTTCAAACATATTGTCTCCGTTTCTAATGGTTTGCCTTCATTATCGGAATTCCATATTTTTGCATTAGTACTTTTTTATGAGACATAATCCATATTTTTAATTAATTCATCAAGAAATATTTTAAAATCACGTAGAAACACCATAATTTAATACTGGTTGTCGATTATTAATCGATAGTTCGTTTCAAATATAAAACCGGAGTAAGTCGAATGGAATAGAGTACCGTTTCTCCGCATCCTAAAGTATGCGGTTCAAGGATTGGGGATGCACGCCACTGAACCGTGCCCTTCAGGGTACGGTATTTTGAAAAGGCATAAAATGAATATAGAAAAAGTGTGTAAAGATAAATTGCTTACTCTTGCGGATAGTTTTAATTCTGCAAATATT
>CAYLTM010000024.1:28808-29871 GCA_964386495.1 uncultured Leptospirales bacterium | reverse complement strand
GCGAATACATATTTTTTAACATATGATACATTCTTAAACTGTTCGCGCCCCTTCCCTTTTCCGCCAATTTCAATTACGATGTTTTCGTCTTTAAAATTTATAAGGTAATCTGGAGTCTTTGCCCCTTTATTGGATTTCAAATAATTTATATCTATAGAGTTGGCTCGCATTGTTTCAACAAAATAATCTTCACGAAGACCACCGATGGCATCCTCCCTATCCCGATAAAGCAGGCGATATGGCAGATTCAATAGAACCTTAGGCTCTCTTAAAACATTAGTACCTTCCGGAAAAACTATATTAAAAGCATCTTGTAATAAAGTAAGATATTCCTCGGCTTTATACTTAGTGATGCCGATATTTTTTGAAATTGAAGAATAATTAATCCCGTCAATACCGGATTTCCCTATGAAGGCTATAACTTTTCTAATTAAAGGAAGCTCGTCAATTTTCAGAGACGCAATAGACGGAATATCCTTAGTGATTACTTTATCCAGAATATTTTTTAATACCATTAGTACATTTGGCTCATTTAGACTGAAGGGAAAAAGTCCACCGGTGAAATAATCATCAAACATATATTCATATTGAAAATATTCCTTGCTGAATTCCTGCGATAATATATTCTCCATTGTAAGTTTTTCTTGTTTTATATTTTTATAAAAATAAAGATACTCCCTGAATGAAAACGGATACAGAGTATATAACTGCACACGACGCGACAGATCATATACGGAATTTCTTATTGATAACGCGACTGAACTGGTAAAAATTATTTTGACATCAAGAAAATCATACATCATTTTAAGCGACTGCTCATAGTTTTTCACACAATGAATTTCATCCAAATAAAAATCAGTTTTCCCGTATTTTTCATTCAATACATGTAACAATTCAAATAGATTGACATCTTCTATACTGTCTAAAGATATATATATAGCATGCCGTTTATTATAAGCCAACTGTTTCAGCAAAATGGTTTTACCAACACCTCTAGGACCGGCAATCCCGATAAAATGTTTTCCGGCTGAGTTTTAAGAATTCTTTTATAGTGCATAATTGC
>CAYLTM010000024.1:25686-28798 GCA_964386495.1 uncultured Leptospirales bacterium | reverse complement strand
TCTGTTCGCGTTTTTTAGAATGATCAGCTATATCTTTCATAGCAAGATCATGAAGTTTTATTATAAAATCTATATCCATAATTGACCCCAAAATCATCAACATAGTACAATTTAACAAATATATAGTCATCTTGTCAAATCATTTTACTATAATATGGTTATTTTGTCTAATTATTTTACAAATATATAGATTTCTTGTCAAATAGTTATACGAATATATAGTCTTTTTGGTTAACACTTGATCATAAAGAACCTATTCGTATAATACTATTCAAAAAATAATCAATCAACTACCAATTATTCTATTTATTTTCTTAATCTTCTGGATATTTCTGCTATTAATAGTTAAAATAATTGCTTGACATTAATAAACATCTGTTTACATTTTAGTAAGTATAATAAATTTTTTCATGAGCCTATTACTAATGAGAAACGTTATGAAAAATATTTTTCTGTTTCTATTTATTATGGCATTTCCAATATTTCTCCATTCTGAACCGGTATTATTAAATAATGATACTGATTGTCTGGAACTCTGGGACAATGTGCAGATTTATGTCGATAAAACATCTAATCTTTCCGCTGATAGTCTTATAAATGTTAAGTGGGAACAAAACAGAAAAAAAATCATACAGTATGGACTGACCGGGTACACATACTGGTTTAAATTTACTATCGATAATCCAGCCAATGAAAGTAGAGAGTATTTCCTTGATACCAACGATACACAGACAGAAATTCTGGAATTTTATGAAAAAAAAAACAATAATGCTGTTCTATTGAAAAAAGCCGAAAAGAAAAAGAAGAACCTGATAGAAAGAGTCTGGAAAATCAAATTAAAATGACTGAATCATTCGCCAGATTTGTAACGATGGAGTTTATATATTTCCTTGGGAAAAAAAGCATCGTCGATGTTTCGCTCGGAGATCAGGTAGAACGAGATATAACAATTCTTTTTTCAGACATAAGATCTTTTACAAATTTTTCCGAAAAACACAGTCCCCAGGAAACAATAGACTTCTTAAATTCTTATTTAAACAGTATTAGTCCATTAATTAAAAGGAACAATGGTTTTATAGACAAGTATATCGGCGATGCTGTAATGGCTATATTTCCAAATGGGGTTGATGACGCGATTAGAACAGCTGTCAATATGATGCAGGAACTGACCGACTTCAACATGCTTCGGTGCTTAACTGGTCATGAGGAAATTAATATCGGTATCGGTATACATTCAGGAATGTGTATGCTGGGAACTATTGGAGAAAAACATAGACTAGATACAACTGTCATATCCGACACGGTTAATACAGCATCCAGACTTGAAAACCTGAATAAGACACTCAATACAAATATATTAATCACCCATGAATCTTTCATTAAATCTGAGAACATGGAACAGTATACCTATAGGAAAATTGGCAATGAAAATGTTCGCGGAAAAAATGAGTCGCTTTGCATTTATGAAATAATCGTGAACAAGGATACCTAGCATACTTTATTATTAATCACCAGTCTTTTATAACCAACTGCGAATTTTTGAAGAGATTATTCTTCTATCACGATCTTACTGATAACATCTGTTAATTCGCTAATAGAGTTTATAAGAAATTCGCTGTCGGAAATTTCATCGGAATTGTGTCCATATAGACAGCCAATAAATGGAATGCTATTATCGGAAGCGGCATTTTTATCCGACAACCTGTCGCCAATCATAATATAATTATTATCATCCGAAGTTTTTTCCGCCTTCACAATGTATTTACGTACAATGTCACTTTTCGTTGGATTGTTTCCATCGATAGTGATTATGGGTTTGTCAAAACAACCGTAGATGTTTTTAAATTTCAATACAGCCTCAATATAATCAATCTGACCATTAGAAGCGATTTTTAAAATATAACCATTGCTTTTTAAATAATAAATCATTTCAAAAATATTTTCGTAGTAATAACCCTTCCCTTTCAAAACATAATCAATGAGTTCCATCTGACAATTTTTAATAAGACCGTTAATTGCACCGTTTGAAATATCGGGAAAAAGTCTTCTGAATATTTCTTCCGTAGGAAGACCTACCAGATCCATAATCTGTGATGTAGTTGGCGAATATAAATTGAGATTATTTGTTTGATTAAATTTTTTTATACCGTCAATGAAAGCGTCACCAACTATACCCGAGCAGTCGAATAGCGTACCATCAAGATCAAAAATCAATATAACATTCATCGGGATTAAACGCTTCTTACAGGAATATTTCTGGACTTCAAGTAATCTTTTGCCTCGCGGATAGATATTTCCCTATAGTGAAAAATCGATGCCGCTAAAACCGCATCCGCATTGCATAAAGCGAATCCATCATAAAGATGCTCTACAGAACCAACACCGCCTGAAGCAATAACCGGAATGGTCACGCTATCCGCGACACTTCTTGTGAGTTCAATATCATAACCGTTTTTTGTTCCATCACGATCCATACTCGTCAACAGGATTTCCCCGGCACCTCTGTTCATCGCTTCAACAGCCCAGTCCACCGCGTCCTTTTCCGTGGCAAGCCTGCCTCCGTTGAGATAGACTGTCCATCCGCCGTTATTGTTCTTTCTGGCATCAATAGCAACAACTATGCACTGTGATCCGAATCGCTTCGCGGAGTCCTCTATTAGTGATGGATTTTTTACAGCTGCACTATTAATCGAGACCTTGTCAGCACCGTTTTCAAGTATAGTTCGAACATCATCAACAGATCGAATACCGCCGCCGACACAAAATGGAATATGTACTTTCTCGGCGACCTTCTTAACCATATCCAGAACGATATCTCTTTTATCTGAAGAAGCTGTTATATCCAGAAAAGTCAGCTCATCGGCACCCTCTTGATCATAAAAATAAGCGTTTTCAACGGGATCTCCAGCGTCTACTAGATCAACAAAGTTTACGCCCTTCACGACTCGACCGTTTTTAATATCCAGGCAGGGAATAATTCTTTTTGCGAGCATCAACAACAGTCCCCTTATAGTGTTAATCGGATGTGTTTGCCATCCATGTTCGTTACAGTCGATTTCATGACCAGTTCTTTAAAAGTAATTTTCTGCAAAAAATAATCATTAAGGTTCAT
>CAYLTM010000024.1:24250-25676 GCA_964386495.1 uncultured Leptospirales bacterium | reverse complement strand
TTACACAACCTTCGACATTTTCTTCGTTGAGAATTTCTTTATAATTATTCATTACACCAAGTAAAGAAAGCAAATAGATTTCCATGCTTTTACGACCATTGACTTCATATGAGCCTGCTGAATCAAACATCGATGGATCGCAAATAATATCAAAACCTATAAAAAATTTATTTTTATTTTTCTCGATTTTGTCAAAATAAAATCCGACAGAATTATCTTTTACAGTATAATTATATTTTTCAGTTATTATTTCCGATATACCATGCAGCTGCTTAATATACTTTTCATGATATATAGAACCATTTGTTGTATAATCTTTAATGTTCACCATAAACTTTTCATACTTATCAGGTTCCACACTAATATAATTTTCTACGGTATATTTATCTTTGACGACAGTATTATTTTCTTTTTTCGTATAGGTTTCAGTTTCCTGTGTGGTTGTACAGGAAATCGAGGTAACAGCAATAACCGGTAAAATGAGAGCTAAATATTTAACAACAACCTTTATCATAAATTTCCATTTTTTTTCAAATTCCATAAAACATCCGAAAACATACCATGCAAATAAATTGTTTAAACAACTCGGCTTTTCATGATGTCAATTGGTATCGAAAGTATCACCGTCGTATCCGATGCTGCGAGAATCTGAATTGTTTTAAACGGATCCAAACCCATGTTCGCAAGTGTACTGTCGATAGTAGCGTAGCCCAACCCAAAACCAGATTCAGAAGTATCTAGATTATTTATAAAAAACTCATGTTCCCTATTTTCATCACGATAAATCTTAAACTCATCCCTTTTCGCGTAAATTCTATTCAAGTCCTTAGCGATTATCGGTGCTGTGTTAGTCACCTCAATAAAAATGAACTGGTTGTCACTTTCAATTTTAATAATCACCTTAACCTTTCGTTTGGATAAAAGCGTATGGATTCGATTGATTTTTTTCAGCGAATTGAGCCTCTCAACATCCGCGTCGGATATTTCACAGTTTTTTTCATAGGCAGAATTCTTTATTTTCAATTGAACTGATTCTTCATTAAGAATTTCTCTAACGGTTTTAGAAATATTTTCTGTTTCAGCAATTTCAGCCGCAGTGATGTCATAAACATCTTTATTCTTTATTATATCAGAAATCATTTCTTCGACTTTTTCATCAGAAATGTCGCTATATTCCGTTTTCAGTCTATCCACAAGTTTTTCAATAATTAACACAAATTTATAGTTTGCCTTAACCGCGTTTTTAATCAGTTCATCCATGCATGGGAATAACTCTTCCTCCAATCCGGAAATTCCTTCCGATTGGAAAATAGTACTTCCAACCTGTAAAATCTGCTCCTTCGCCTTTTTACTGTAGGTATGCAGAATTCCAGTAATTCTCTTTATTTCATTCATTTCGACACCAATAATTTCAAACATAAGCTCA
>CAYLTM010000024.1:21944-24240 GCA_964386495.1 uncultured Leptospirales bacterium | reverse complement strand
TTATGTTATTATTTTTTCAATCATTTTTTTACTTCACAGGTACATTAATCATTTTTATTCAAATAAAAGGTGTCAGAGGTCATTATATTAATACCATGGTATCTATCTGCTCATATTTGGGAGGTAATTATGACTGACCGCCGCAGGCGGCGGTCAGAAGTTTTTGCCATCAATTTATGAGCAGCAACAATCCCTGAAAGAATCAAAATAATTATTTGTTTGAACAATTCTAATCAATAATTATAATTGTCTTTAGTTTTACCTTAAAGTATATGAACTTATACATATCAGAAAGTGGTTTTTCACAGACATTATCGCCTCCGCCCGCCGCTAGCGGCAGGAGAACTATAGTTATTGGATATAACCATTTTATGATAAATATATTAACGGATGTGAAAATGAGACATATTTCAAATAAATTTTTTATAAATATTTTTAGTTTTATTGTGCTTTTTATTTTACTTCTCACTTTTCACAAAAATTCTATCGCAAGCAATAAAACTATTCTAGTAAATAATACATCAATTGATGCGGTTACAAATAACGAATCATTCGAAATTAATAGTAACACAAACATCGATAAGAAGATCTTATTGACAATTAATAGTAAAAGCAAAAAAAAATTTTACTGGCAGGTTTTCCAATACACACTAATAATAATGACAATTATAATTGCGATATCTTTTCTTTGGATTCTTGCGTTAAAAAAAGCTGTATCGACAAAAACCAAAGCTCTACAGGACAGTGAATACCGAATAAAGGCTCTTATTGATGCCTTACCTGATTTCATGTTTACTATCAGCAATGATGGGATTCTTCTCGACTATCATCTGGGAAATAATCAATCATTTAAAGAAGCTTTAATTTTTCCACCGGAAGAAATTATCGGGAAACATCAAAGAGATATTCTATCAAAGGAAATATACAAATCCTTTGAAGCAGCCTATGAAAAAGCCTCTAAAATGGGAGGACTTCATATTTTTGAATTTAATCTTGTAGTTGAAGGCAAAAAAACCTATATTGAGTCCAGAATCATTAAAACAAAAAATAATCATTTTATTGTCATACTCCGAGATGTTACTGAAAAAATTATTAATGAAAATGAGATTATGCAGAAACAACGGCTGGAATCCATCACTACTCTTGCAAGAGGTATTGCCCATGACTTCAATAATATTCTAATGGCAATTTCCGGAAATGTGTCGATTCTAAAAATGGATACCGAGCAAGGGTCTGAAACTTACTCAATTCTGGAAGACCTTGAAACAGCATCCATACGTGCGAAAAATCTTACCGATCAACTTCTCACTTTCGCGAAATCGGGTAGTCCTAATAAACAGGCTGCATCGGTTATCGACATTATAAAGGACAGTGTCGGATTTGTTCTTCACGGATCAAATATTATTCCGGTTTTCAATCTTGAGAATGGTCTTCATCAAGTAAAGATTGATAAAAATCAGATTAGTACTGTTATACAAAATCTCACTATTAACGCTAAACAGTCAATGCCGAACGGCGGGAAAATTTTCATTAACGCTAATAATGTTTCACAGATTTACGATTCTTCAATTCTGAAAAAAGGTCAATACGTAAAAATTGAAATAATCGATAGCGGGATCGGAATAAGCGACAATGATATCAAAAGAATTTTCGATCCTTACTTTACAACAAGGGAAAACAGCTCAGGACTCGGACTATCAATTGTTTATTCTATCATAAAAAATCATAACGGCCACATAGAAATTTTTTCAAGTCCAAACAAGGGAACAGCTGTAAGAATCTTCCTTATCGCGTTAACTGATGAGATCGACAAAATCAAAACAATCCGAAATGTATCGGAAAAAAATATTCTTATATTGGATGACGACCCTGTAGTTTTGAAAGTTACTGAAAAAATGCTGACCGCTCTCGGTTTTTCAGTAAAATTAGCAATTAATAGCCAGGACGCGATTGACATTTATTCAAAACAACATTTTGACGCGGTACTAATGGACTTGACAATCCCGGGTGAATCCGGACCGAAAAACACAGTAGACGCGATAAATAGCATAAATAGTAATGCTAAAATTATCATCACTACCGGTTATTCAACAGATCCTATAATTTCAACATATAGAGAAAACGGATTTTGTGATTACATCATTAAACCATACAATATAGAGGATCTTCAAAAAGTCTTTTCAAAACTTTGGGGTTAACTATTATTTAGCGGTATTATTGCGAAGTCTGTTTAATAAAATTGTACGGATATCAGCTTTATTAACTTCATCAATATGTATATTTTTTTAAATAGTCG
>CAYLTM010000024.1:18056-21934 GCA_964386495.1 uncultured Leptospirales bacterium | reverse complement strand
ATTCAAATTATTTAAAAATAGATCTATAATCTTTTCTTTGTCGAGTTGATCACCATTTATTTTTTTTACCTCGTTAAGAAATGCAGCAATTTGTTTTTCATCGATAAGCAAATTAACATCATTGCTTTTTTCTGATAAAGCGTCCTGAACTTTTCCGGAAATTTCTGATATCGGTTGATTGTTTTTACTACTAATGTTTAAATTATTAAAGTAAGCAGCACCATGGTAAAGAGCATAAAGTATAATCAAAATAATTGAAGTTTTCTTAATAAAATTATACATTATTGATCACCTTTTCTGTTAAAATTTTTCACACATTTCACCCATAGATCTTTTTCAAGATTATAAATTTCGGCTAAACCAAAGTTTTTCTTATAATCCATTTTTTCATGGTTCTCAAGAAATAAACCTAAATAATAATAAATGAAATTATTTTCACGCGCCCAATTCATTGACGAAAGTATGATGTAATTGCCCATACTGTTTTTAAGTAAATCAGGATCATATACGCTATAAACAGCCGATATAGAAGTTTTTCCCACATCAAATATCGCAAAACCAAGAAGAACATCATTGCTGTAATATTCTAATTCAATGGTATTGCCGAAGTTTGAAAACATTTGATTCTGCATAGAATTGATCAGATTATTTTTTTCTTTGTCATCGAAACGTTCAGAATTTTTATGGCGGTTCAGTTGATATTTTAAGTATAAACATATTTTTTCATCTGTAGAATATGGTGTTTGATTAACCTTTAAAATCATGCCGCTATTTTTGTTAATGGTTCTTTTTTGAGTTCTATTTAGAATAAGTTCATTCAACACAATTCTATAAGGGATGCATAATCTGCATAATGGGCAAGTATTCTGGTAATAAAAATCACCGCATCGCCGGAAACCATTCGCTAACAAAATATCCAGAGCGTCATCGGACAATCGCTCATTACAGTAAAACGCTTTTATCTGCTGTTGTTTACCGTCCCAATATGAACAGGGGTACTCTTCTGATAATAACAACCGCTGAATAAACTTATGGACAGTACTGTTATTTGTGCTCATGATAATTATGTTCAATTTTAGCGTATGCTGAATGATTATGTATAGATTCTAGGTTTTCTGTTTCAACGGTAAATCCAATTATATTAGATTTCGCCATTAATTTCAACGCGGCGGATCTTACAATATCTTCAGCGAACATCGGATTCTGATAAGATTTTTCCGTGACATATTTTTCATCCTCCCTTTTCAGCAGAGAATATATTTCACAAGAGGCTGATGATTCCGCGATCTCAATCATTTCCTCAATCCAGATTATCTCTTTGGCCTTTATCGTTATTGAAAGTATCGACCGCTGATTGTGAGCACCGTAGCTGCTGATTTCCTTCGAACAAGGGCATAAAGATATCACCGGAACTTTAACAGACAGAATATAATAATCGGAAGCGGAATCACCTGTTAAATTACAGATATATTCCATTTTTGATGATTCTTTACTAACCGGTGCGTATTTAAGAACAAAATATGGAAATTCGATTTCAAAAAAAGCACGTTCAGCATTAAGCTCATCTTTCATTTCCGACAAAATTTCTTTAATATTCGATGTAGCAATCGCGGTTCTGTATTTATTTAATATTGATATAAACCGGCTCATATGCGTACCACGGAAATGATGCGGCAGTTCAACATACATATTTACTTTGGCGACTGTATGTTGAATTTTATTGGTACGATCCATTACCACTACAGGGTAACTTATATCCTTTACACCAACTCTATTAATCGGAATATTACGTTCATCTTTTTCTGATTGTATATCTCTTAAACTTTCCATCTTTTCAACTTCTTGTTAATATTATCGGACCGGTTTTCATAACCGCTACCGTATCTTCAAACTGCACTGATAACAGCCCATCCTTAGTCTTTACTGTCCAATTATCAAAAACTATCTCATCCGACCCTTCATTCACGATAGGTTCTATAGCAAGCACCATCCCTTCCTCTATGAGAATGCCACTGTTCTTTTTGCCGTAATGAAAAACCGCCGGCGGCTCGTGAACCGCAAACCCAACACCATGGCCTGTTAAATCCTTTACAACATTATAACCATGTTTTTCAACATAACTCTGTATAGTATAACCAATGTTGCCAATTCGATTACCAGCATAAACCTGATCAATTGAAACAGCAAGTGCGTCATGCCCAATATCAATCAGCAATTTCTCGCTCTCGGAAATTTCTCCAACAGGAAATGTCCTGCAAACATCAGAAAAAAAACCTTTTTTTACAGCACCGATATCAATTTTTATTATATCCCCTTTTTTCACAATAATTTTTTTTGAGGGGATTCCATGCACAACTTCATTATTAATGGATATGCATGATGAGAAATTATATCCAGGAATTGTTTTAAACGACGGTCGTGCCTTATTCGATATTATTTCTTTTTCTATATATGCGTCAATTTCGTAGGTTGTCTGATCAGCAAGATCCATTTTTTTCAGATTATCCATTATCACTCTTACAATATCGCATGATTCTTTAATACGATTAATATCATCATAGCTTTTCAGAGTATCTTTAATACGTTTGCGCATGTTGTTTATTATCTTAAATCTAAAAAATAAATCATGTTAATACAGAGCTTATTAAACCATACATCATTATTACCGAGATAATAAAAAAACATATTAGTGTAAAATAAAAAGCGACAAAAGGAACAAAATATATCACAAGCGATTTTGAAAATTGGATTCTATATAGTTCTGATAACGCACGTACCACGATAAAAACGCCCCATGCGTCAAAGAATATTATCAATAGAAAAAACATAAATGCCGGAGCAAAATTTACAGCGGTAAACACAGCAATTGCCGGTACTATAAATAATGACGGAAAATACGATAGTGCTATTATAGAAATATTTTTTACAACCGAACCGGATTTTCCAGTAAACTGCATAATCATATCCAGTAATGAAGCGATTATTACAACCTTCGCGATATAAATCACAGAAAGCATAATCCATCCATAAGACATTTTATAAAAGAAAAAGCTATTCTGAATTCTTAAAGATGATGATGCCAAAATAAAAGCCCCGGCTGATGCAATTGGCACGAATAAAGCTGCCGGAAGAAAACCTTTACCTGGTTCAAGCAGATACGCGATTTTTGCAGGATCAGCAAATACATATTTTATGTAATCTGTCCACTGTAACTCTCTGAATTTTTGTAATGCTGTCATGGAATATACCTGTATTCAATAATAGAATAATTCTGATTAATAATAGATTCGCCTATACCTGACAATCGAAAGGAAAGCTTGTTTTCGAAAAGACTTAGAAACTGATCGAAGCCTGTTAAACTGTCGTAATAAACAGGAGCATCCGCAGGAAGATTCGCCAGCTCTTTAGCCTTCATAATCGCGTCTTCATACGTACCAATCTGATCAACCAGCTTGTAATCCAATGCCTGACTGCCGCTTACTACTCTACCATCAGCGTATTGCTCAAAATCAGATATTGGAAGATTCCTCCCTAATGACACATCTTTAAGAAACTGTTTATAAGTACTATCAATCAGCGACTGTAAAAGTTGAAGTTCTTCTTCCGAAACGTCTCGCGATGACGATAAAATATCCTTATATTTTCCGCTTTTTATTACATTCATCTGTATGCCGAGTTTTTCGAAAAGCCCCTTTAAATTCGGAGACATCATAATTACCCCGATAGACCCGGTAATGGTTCCGTGATTCGCGAAAATATAATTACAGGCACTTGCCGTGTAATAACCGCCCGACGCGGCAACATCACCCATTGACGCGACAAGCGGAATATTCTTCTTTCTGGCGTTATATAGTTTCTTGAAAATTTCCTGCGTCGCC
>CAYLTM010000024.1:17651-18019 GCA_964386495.1 uncultured Leptospirales bacterium | reverse complement strand
AACAATTCCAACACCGGGAGCTGTTTCCCTCATAGAAAATGATATTGATTCTTTTTTCTGATTATTCATCGTGATGCTGATATTTATCAGAGATAATATCACCGCAAAAGCTAAAAACGCGAGTATCGATACTAATATTTTCCTGTCTTTATCCATGTTAACCTGCTTATTAAATTATTTACTGTATCGCTTTAATTCTTGTTTAATTAATAATAAAATAATTATAAAAATACCAAATAAAATTTACTTATAATTAATTATCAATATATTTAATCAGGATTTCGATCATTAATCGACATCCTAAATATCATATTATTTCTAACTTTGATTATATTTCAAAAAATATGCATCAATTTCAGGTCTTAACT
>CAYLTM010000024.1:14297-17641 GCA_964386495.1 uncultured Leptospirales bacterium | reverse complement strand
TTAACTCTAATCCTATCCGTTCAAATATATTAAGTAAATCATCATAAGCACCTGATCCGCCAATAAAATCCCAAAATTCTGTAGCAACTTTTAATTCATTATCTAAATCTAACATTCCTCTCATAGTCCAGCGATTATAAGGATGAGGTTCATAAGGATTATATGGTATAGCTATAATTGTTTGAATATTCGCATTAGGGTTTTCTGCTAATGTTGTTGCTACCCATTCAAGTAATGTTCTTTTAAATTCTTTAAATCCTCCAGCATTGGGTTTTGCTGTTTTAATATCAAATAAAAAAATTGTTCCATCATGACCAACAAGTTTAATGTCAACTTTTGTCGGTTTTACTGTTTTCATCTCACCCTTTTGACAAACATATCTAATAGAGTTAATTTCTTCTATTTTATTTGGAGAAGAGGTTGCAACACTAAGATTATCCATTATTTCCTGAATTACCTTATGAGCTTCTGATGAAATTTTATTACCTGCTACTTGTTGGGATTCAGCACTGGCAAATGATGATTGGGCTAATGCCTTAGCTACAGGTTCAAAAATGCTTGTTCCAAAGTTAGTGTTTAAAGAGTGAATGAATGAAAATAAAGCCATTCTGTCTTTACCTAAAAGTCTTGTATGAAAAGGCATAACAGATGGTTCGGGATTAAAATTTTGAAATTTATGTCTTAAAGCAGTTCTTAAAACATTTTCAATTTGAATTGTTTGTTGATTATTTAGTGGCATCAGAAATTTCCTTTATAATAATTTTACCATTACCATTGCATTCTGGACATATTATTTCGTTCACTTCTTTAATGCACTTAAATGAAGCCAACCAAAGACCATCTTGCCACGTAAATGAAGGGTCTAATAACTTATCGGAATTTTCTATATTGAAAAATGTTGCAAACTTATTTAATGCTACTTTTTCTGTATTCGCTTTGATAATTTCTATTGAATAATATTTTTCCTCATAGTATCTACTAATATATCCTTTTTCAAAAGACTTCATAGTGCTTATTTCCTTTTCAAATGAAAAATTATCTCTGAATATGCACCTTTATCCTTCTCTGTGCGATTTAATACAGGTCTTTTATATTGATTAACTATTTTCATACCAGCATTTTCAGCTATAGTTGGATACATATTGTATTTATCATTGGCAACAAGAAATATATCAAAGTCATCTACAAGATATATCTTAGTATTATTCAGAACATCACTAATACCTTTAATATAACTTTCTTTTGCTTCTCTGCCTTGACCTTTAAATAATGGACCAATTTCAAGATCATCTTGCCTTTTAAAACCAAAAAGATCATAAGCATAAGCATGTTGTTCGTGATAATCAATTAATCCTACGTATGGTGGGGAAGAAAAGATTCCCTGTATCTTATTAATTCTAACTAAATTAAAAAATTCAGGATTACTCATTTCTAATTTATCAAACATATTGATTGTTCTGCTATCACCAGTAAGACAATACTGATAAGTATTTGTTCTAAGTCTTTCAAATTGATAAAGTCGATTTATTGTATCTTTTGAATAAGTTTCCCACCATTTTAATATTGAAAATAATGGTTTGCATATTTTACCATGTTTTGAACAGTAATAAGTTGCTGTAATAGGTTCAAAAATTGTTGCTAAATCTGCATGAGTAGTTGCACGGCAACTTCTTACAGTTCTGCTTAATATGACTCGAATTATCATTTTAATATTTTCATCTACAACTTTTTCGATTTCATTATTAATAAAATCGATTTCGTTTCTTACATGCTGTAAAAACCATTTGTCAATAAATTTCTCATTATTGTCCTGACGCAATTTAATATTGTATTTTAAAATAAGTTGATTATAAATTTTAAGAAACTCGTTTTCTTTTTCTTGTCCATATTTATTCTCATTAATTAGACCGTTTCTTAATCGATATTTATAATCTGGAACAGGAAAATACTGATTATTAAATGTATATAACTTTTTCAACAATTCGTTTTCAAATTCTATTGTATGGGAATCTTTCAAATAGTCTTTCAGTAAAATTGTTATTTTATTCAATTCGTTCTTAACGAATGGCAAATCATACTTACCAACTTTACAGTTTGCTATCATTGAGTTAAACTCAGAAACATCTATCCCAATAGCATTCATTCCAAGCTCAGATGCTTGTACCATAGTTGTTCCGCTACCAGAAAAAGGATCTAGGACAACATCGCCTGGTTTAAAGAAAGTCTTTAATTTAAAGTCATCTATATGGTCATCAAGAAAATATTCAACTAATTGCGGAATAAATTTTCCTTTGTAAGGATGTAATCGATGGACATGTTTAGTAGTTTCAGCTTCTTTATATTGATCAAATGATAGCTTCCAATTTAAATCATTACCTAATTGATCTTTCCACGACAATTCTCGCTTGTCATTATAAGAATTATAGTATTTTACTAGTTCATTTTGGGAAATCAAAGTATTTCCATTTTCACTATACTTTTTTACTCTTCCATATTGAATTAAATAACTTATGTTTGAGGTTGTTACATTTTTTCCTAAAAAATCAGTAGCAAATTGACTTGCTTGCTTTATATCAATAAAATCTTCTTTAGTAGTAATCATAGTATACCTTTTACGTTATTCTTCTTTCGTCGTACATCGACAATCAAAATACAAATTTCTGATGATCATCATCGGGGTGGTGGCAAATTACCATAAATTTATTATATTTTCAATCATCTTAATCAGGGTTTCGATTTATATATCCTGTAAAATCGACAAATCGTAATTACGAAAAAAATTCGTAATTTCTCAGCTTTAGCATAATTTTCTTACTAAAACCATGCAAAAGGATGAGTACATCCTTTACCCTGTCGGACTGCCAAGGTCAAATCGACAGCCTAAATGCTATCTAACAGACATCATACAATTAATCCTTTCTACACTACCCATTACTAAATTAAATATGTTATATATCAATATTTTTTTTCAATAAATCAAAATAAATCAACATTTTCTTGACAAGAATACTATATTAAAAAATATTGTCATCAGATTTAATTATCGCGTGGTGGAGCAGTTGGTAGCTCGTTGGGCTCATAACCCAAAGGCCGCAGGTTCAAGTCCTGCCCACGCTAATTTTGGCGGGATAGCTCAGTAGGTTAGAGCATACGGCTCATATCCGTAGTGTCGGGGGTTCGATCCCCTCTCCCGCTAATGACATAGCCTTAATCTGCATAATCAATAATAAATCATTTTTCGAGATAAACAACACTTGTAGGATAAGCGAAAGCAATATCGTTCTCAAGGAAGAACTGTTTCAAACGCAAATTAATCTCTTCCTGAATATTCATATAAATTATAT
>CAYLTM010000024.1:13444-14287 GCA_964386495.1 uncultured Leptospirales bacterium | reverse complement strand
TTAAAATTTTTTAAAATTTTTTTTATTTTATTTTTTAAAATTTTTTTTATTTAATATTTTAAAATAAATTAAAATTTTTAATTTTTAAGAAAAATAATTTTAATTTTTCATCATATAAATTATATAATCATTTGATAAAACAAAATATACAGTTTCAAAATTTAATGAAAAATCCCCAAAATCAAAGAAATGCGATCTGTCAAATCTGGTTTGCTCGATACTTTCAATAATTTCTTTAACTTTTTTACTTATTGATTTCAACTTTTCCACATTCGTAGAATAAACTACGCCAAATTGAAAAACTATACGCCTTTCAAACATCCGTTTGTAATTTTTTATTGTAGAATTTGTTAGTGTCGAATTTGAAAAAACAAGCTGCTCACCGCTTAAACTGCGAACTTTAGTTGTTTTGATGCCGACCTTTTCAATAGTACCCTTTTCATTATTAACAATAACAAAATCACCTATTTCGAAAGGTTTATCAATTAAAATCGCGAAATAACTAAATAGATCTCCAAGAACAGCCTGTGCCGCAAGTGCGACCGCTATACCGCCAATTCCAAGACCGGTTACAATACTTGTAACATTAAAACCAAGATTGCCCAGCAAAAATATTATGCCAATTACCCATACAACAATATTTACTGCTGGAAAAATCACTTTAGCAGTTTTGACATAATCTTCATCATGCTGATTTTTCTCAAAATGTGCTTCTACAGCTTTTTGAAACAACACACTGATAATTTTGATAATGAAAAAAGAGAGAAGTATTATACCGATAATTTTAATTGCTTTATCCGCCATTTTAGGAATATTCAATAAACTTATTGAAAAATAAAAAAC
>CAYLTM010000024.1:11509-13434 GCA_964386495.1 uncultured Leptospirales bacterium | reverse complement strand
CGCATAGTTACGCATAGTTACGCATAGTTACGTATAGTTACGCATAGTTACGTATAGTTTTATTGCCAGATAAGTTTTACAAATTTTATTTAACAGTTATTTCAAATTTATTGAAAATAAAAGATTGACTCATACTCATATTTTTTAGAGTATCGACATAACTTTTAGAAATAAAATTTTAATTAAAAGCATGACTATTTTTGGATTTTGACATGATAAATATTAAATATCACGCGATAAATTTCCTTGCTGTATCATTTTTTTCATTCTCACTCGCCCTGTCAGCGAATCAGGTGGTGAGATACGCGATATCGCCTCAAAAGGTTAATATAGTGATAAAAAAACCAGTGCGGACTGAAACCGACAAGACAGGCAGCAGTACTGATAATAGAATAATTCTGGATTCCGGTTTTTTTAAGTTGGCAGCAAATGAAAAAACAGCAGCGGTTACACAGGAATTACAGCAGGTTTCAGATCTTCAGCTTTTGGGAACAATTACGGGCCCACCTTCTATAGCAAGGGCTATAATTAAAAAGAAATCCGACGAAAAAGGTGAAATATTCAAACTCTATTCGGAGGTTTTCGGTTATAAACTTGTTTCAGTCGAAGAACGTGAAGTTAAACTAAAATCCAGTTCTGGAATAAGTGTGCTTTTTCTCTATCCGGAGGACTATAAAGAACCACCTCCGTCTATACAGAATAATCCCGCAGATGGCGGTTCAGGTAGCGTATCGCAGACACTCAGCCGTGCAGAGCTTTTGCAGAACATGCAGAATAATATGGATAATCTCTTAAAGGGTATTAGAGCGGGTCCATACAGAGATGAAACGGACAAGGTGGTAGGATTTAAACTGATTCGGGTCAGTCCAGAAAATATGCTTTACAAATTTGGTGCAAGAAGCGGTGATATTATGAGGAGAATAAATGGGCATCCTATAGAAAGCACTTCACAGCTATACCAGATATGGCAGCAGCTTCCTAAGGAATCGCAGATTGTTCTCGATATGGAAAGAGACGGTAAAGTAATTACATTTTCCTTCAACATAACAGACTAGAAAGGTATTTAAGCAAATGAAAAAGATTTTTACAACATTTACAATACTGATATTTACCGTTCTTGCGGGAATATACATCAACAGCTTAACTTTGGAAAATACTGCTTACGCACAGTCCAAAAAAACCGCGGCAGCAACAAAGAAGATCGTCGGTAAAAATATTATTACAAACGATCAGGTTCGCGGAAAGATCACGATAATTTCTTCGAAGGGAATCCCACCTGAAGAAGCATACAATCTGATGAAGTCTATTCTTGAAATTAAAGGTTTCGCAGTTGTTGAAATGGATAATGTTATAAAAATCATTCCAGTAAGCGAGGCAATACAAAAAAATGTCGAAGTTATTGTCGATGGTAAAGCGATCAACCCTTATTCTGAAGATGCGATAACATATATCTACGAAGTAAAATATTCAAATATTGACGAACTAAATAATGTTCTAAATAATTTAAAAAGTGTAAAAACGAGAATTGTAGTTTATAGAGAACTTAACGTGTTAATTCTTTCTGGAATAGCGTCTGAAATAAATGGTCTAATCAGCATTACTAACGCGCTTGATAAAAAGGTTGAAGTTGTTGACGATTCCGGTGAAATTAAGGAAGTAAAGACAACTGGAAATATTCATGTTGTGCATCTTCAGCATGCCAGAGCGGAAGATCTTGCGAATGTTCTCTCTAGAGTGCCTTTTTCTCAGACTGCTAAAATTCAGACCGGACAAATAACTCCGCCGCAGGTTAACCCTTCCGGTAAAGCCCAAAGTAATGTCGGTGCTCAACCTGCGCAACAGCCGCAAATACCGTTGTCGATTATCGCGAACAAGGACACAAATTCTATAATTGTTACAGCATCCGCTGAAGAATTTGACGAAAT
>CAYLTM010000024.1:4898-11499 GCA_964386495.1 uncultured Leptospirales bacterium | reverse complement strand
CGGATTACACTGACCCGACTGATTCAGGGAAAACCATTCCCATACCGTTAAATACCGGTTTTCAATTAGGTTATTTAAGCGATAAATCAACGCTAGGTTTTATGATTATGAATGCCTCCGCAAATGATAATAATTTCAATATATTATCAACACCGCAGATTCTGGCAACTGACAATCAGGAAGCTGAATTGAATGTCGGCGAATCAATACCTGTGCCGTCAAACAACCGTGTTGGCAGCGACGGTGCCCAAACATATTCTTTTGATTATAAAGATGTCGGATTAAAAATGAAGATTACTCCACATATTTCAAAAAACAGTAAAATTGCCATGAAATTTTATCTTGAGCAAAATTCTGTTCTTGGTCAGACCGAAACTATTGGAAACACCTTTATCCCGCCGAAACTCGGTAAAAGGGATTTAAAGTCTGATATTACTGTTGAAAATGGTCAAACAATTGTTGTCGGCGGGCTTATTAGAAATAATAAAACTGATATGGAAAGTAAAGTACCTGTACTGGGAGATATTCCTCTTCTTGGATGGTTATTTAAAAAGAAAACTATTGAATATAAGAAGACTAATCTCTTAATTTTCATAACACCTACTGTCGTTACAGACAGAGCGAAAATTGACGCGATTACCGAACAAAAAATGAAAGAACAGCAATTACTGGAAAAAAAATAATCTATGAGCATTAAAGCAGAAACAAATAGACTCGGCGATATACTAGTAAGTCACAATGTTATAAGTAAAGCGGACCTGGATAGTGTTCTGGCCGCGCAGAACGGTGCTAATTTAAGGATCGGCGAGCTATTAATCAGAAAAGGTTTAATAACCGAAGACAATTTATACAACGCTCTGGCTATTCATTATGGGATGCCTTATCAGAAAAAGCTTGAATACAATGATCCTACAGAACTTTTAAAAAAAATTCCAGGGCATTTCCTAAAGAAAAATAAACTAGTACCGTTCAATGTTGTTAAAAAAATTGTATTAGTCGGAATATCTGACGCTCTCAATGTCCATCCTTTTGATGATTTAAAAATGCTCCTGCCGGATTACTCCTTCGAGCCGGTGCTGACCAGAGAAGAAGAAATTCAGCGAATGCTGTCAGTGATTTATGACACCGGTAAAGATGGTACAGCCTCTGATGTTATAGATTCGATTGACGATTCCGATTTTGATATGTTGTCGCCTCTTTCTGAAACAGAAGATATTCTGGATATGGCGAATGAAGCACCGATTATCAAACTTGTTAATAAAATTATTACTGAAGCGGTTAACAGTCGTGCTAGTGATATTCATATTGAGCCCTATGAAAAAGATCTTCTTGTAAGATTCCGTGTGGATGGTATACTTTATAAAATGCACACTCCGCCAAAAAAACTGCAGTCTGCAATAATTTCACGATTGAAAATTATGTCTAATCTGAATATCGCGGAAAACAGACTTCCACAAGATGGTCGTATTCAGATAAAGATCGGCACTAAAGACATTGATATTCGTGTTTCTATTTTTCCGACTCATTACGGCGAACGTGTTGTTCTTCGTCTGTTAAATAAGACTGATATGAGTTTTGAACTCGAAAAAATTGGTTTTCAGAAACATATGCTCGACAAATTCAAAAAGGTTATCGAAAAACCTCATGGTATACTTTTAGTTACAGGTCCTACGGGCAGCGGAAAATCAACAACACTTTATTGTGTATTAACCAAGTTGAACAGCCCTGATGTAAATATCCTTACAGTTGAGGATCCTATAGAGTATCAGCTACAGGGTGTAGGACAAATGCAGGTTAAAACAAAAATTGACCTCACATTCGCGTCAGGATTGCGTTCTATATTACGCCAGGATCCGGATATTATAATGGTCGGGGAAATCCGAGATCTTGAAACCGCTGAAATTGCGGTACAATCCGCCTTAACAGGTCATAGTGTATTCTCCACACTCCATACTAATGATGCGGCTTCCGGTGTAACACGTTTATTGGATATGGGCATTGAACCATTTTTAATTGCGTCATCAATTAACGCATTTCTTGCACAGCGGCTTATCCGAACACTTTGCCCGAAATGCAAGGCGGCTTATAAACCAACTAAAAACGAATTATCTGATGCTGGTATAAAACAGGCTCAACTGAAAAACGGAAAAATTTTCAAACCGAAAGGCTGTGATGCCTGCTTAAATACAGGTTACAGCGGCAGAACAGGAATCTATGAACTTCTGCCGATTTCTAATCCTATTAGAAAACTGGTAATGTCGCGTGCTGATGCCGAACAGATAAAGGATCTTGCGGTTAAAGAAGGCATGAGAACACTCCTTAACGATGGTGTGGAAAAAGTTCTTGCGGGCGTTACGAGCCTTGAAGAAGTTATAAGGGTCTGCGGAGTATGATATACGATTATCAGGCACTTAACAAAAAAGGTCAAACCGTTTCAAATATAGTTGACGCTCCTAATGAAGCGAAGGCTAAGGAAAAACTTCGTGCTCAGGGATTATATGTCGTAAAAATTCTACCTCACCTTGATGTCGAAAAACGCGGCAGGAAAACTAATGAGACTGTAACACTAAAACTTTTCTATCAGAGAGGTTTGTTATACATAAATCAGAAAATGTCCGCGAAACATGTCGGAATTTTCTCCCGTCAGCTTTCTACGCTGGTAGGTGCGGGACTGCCTTTACTTAGAGCAATTACCGATATTCTTGAACAGACGGATAATCAAACTTTTAAAAGAATGATAGCGGATATTAAAGAGAAGCTCGAAGGCGGAATGTCGTTTTCTAATTGCCTTGCACGTCATTCAAATGTTTTTTCCGAGATGTACATTAACATGGTTCGTGTCGGAGAAAGCCTAGGCTCACTCGATGAAGTCATTGAACGTCTAGCAGACATCGAGGAAAAACGTAATATTTTAAAAAGCAAGATTCAGTCAGCCATGTGGTACCCGGCTTTTATGATATTTTTCTCAATAGCTATAGTAATATTTTTGATGGTAAAAATTATACCATCTCTGACAGAAATGTTTTTGGAACTCGGCAAAGAGCTTCCTATGCCGACAAGAGTTGTAATGGGGCTTAGCAATTTCCTATCTTCTTATTTATGGTTATTGATTCTTGTTATAATTGCGGTGGCTTTTTATATCAACCGGTACCTCCAAACACCGGAAGGAAAAATTAAATTCGACAAATTGAAAATGACAATGCCTATTATTAACAAAGTTTACAATAAATTAATTGTTTTAAGATTTACGCAAAATCTTGGAATACTTTTAAATAATAATGTTGATATTTTGAAATCCTTTGAGATCGTGAAAAAAATTGTCAGCAATTCAATAATCGAAGATAAAATTGATTCGGCGGCAAAAAAAATTAAAGAAGGTGCGTCTGTTACAAAGGCTCTTGACTCTTCGGCTTTTCTCCCGAAAATGGTTATTGGTATGATATCTGCCGGTGAAGCGAGTGATTCTCTTGACAAGATGCTTTTAAAAATAGGACAGGTTTACGAAACCGAGATTGACCTGACCATTACAAGTATGACAAATTTAATAGAACCAATAATAATAGTAATCATGGGTATGGTAATTGGTTCGATAGTAATTGCAGTTATTCTTCCAATAATGGAAATGAATCTCATGGTACAATAAAATAAAGAGGGATCGAACTATGAATGTTTTAAAAATTTTAAATCCTGTTGTCGGACTTGTTGTTATTATTTTGTTTTCAAGTGGTATAGCACTTGAAAACTCTTCATTAGAATCAGCCTACATAATTCATAAAATATCTTCTATATCATTTATTATATTATCTGGTCTGCATATCTATCTAAACCGCAAGTGGATTATAACGACCTATTTTAAGAAAAAGAAGTAATCATACCGCAGCGGTATATTTTATTATTTTAAGTTCAAGATCTTCATAAAATTTGGCGTTTGTAATATCTTCGCCTTCAATTTTCCGCACTTGTTTTTTAATATTGATTACTGTACCCGCGTAGACTTTTTCCTTAATAATTATCAGAGGTGTTTCATCCAGCACAAGCTTCTCTTCGACCTTCATACCAGCCACACCGAGTTCTTTTAATTCAGCCTGCAGCTTGTTCAATTCCGACAACAATCTTATACATTGTTTCTTTTTAATATCTGGTAAAATTGAAATAAATTTTTTGGGATCTTCGAACAGATTTGTTCCAAAACTTGTCCGAATGGAAGCCATAACATCTTCGATCTGTAATTTTTTTTCATTAATTGATTTTCTAATTTCGGTCAACTCCCTTTCCACTTCAAGATTTCTTCCTACAGAAAGGATTGTATTTGCTTCTTTTGCCGATCCGGCAAAATTTGCTTCAATTCTATGACGTGCAGTAATTTTACCACCCATAATTTTAGCATGCTGCGAAACTACAAAAACTTTGTCATTAGCAAAAACATCACTGTTTATTATTGAGTCCTCAGCTATCACGATGCCGCCTGCCTCAACTTTTGTATTCAATATATATTTTGCCGTGACATTCTGCACTGCTTTAACGAATGAAGAGCCTTTGCCGCAAATACCGCCCTTAACAGTAACGCTGCCTTGACTCTCTATAATAGCATCGTCAACATTTCCTTCAATGATAACATCACCATCCGCTACAACAGAAAACCCAGGAAGAACACTGCCTTTAACATGAACGCTGCCATGATAATTAACATTTCCACTTTCATAATCTACATTTTTATTAATTACAACAATCTGCTTAATGGAAATACTTTTCCTATCGACAACAAGACACCCATCTATTGCGGAAACAAAAATATCTTCGTTAGAACCGGATTGTACAATATTCTCACCACGTTGGAAACCTTCGACTTTTTCGGTTTCAGCTGATTTTTTATCTCCATAAATATCAAAACCATCGACAGGCTTGATTTCCTTAAACCTCTGAAGAATTTGCTGAGATTTTTTCACCTCATGTATTGAACCAATTTCTTTGAAGTTCATTCGACCATCTTCAAGCACCTCACCGGCTTTTTTCTTGATATCGATAAGAGGAAGATAATACTCATCTCTACCATTGATGGGTTCCTTTGACTTCGCAATCAATATCTTTGTAACTTTTTTATCACGGGTCAGCTTTGCGATTTCCTTATCAACATCAACTTTGTCAATTGGAGTTATAATTTTATTGATTTTATACATTTCTTCAATATCAGGATAAGACGGAAGTTTTCCGAATTTTGTCGGAAAAACTATATAAAATGCTTTGGTTTTAGTTTTCTCAATCTGCAATGGCGGAATAATTTTCAAATTCATTGCACGATCCAACACCGCAAACCCATACCATGATGCCTTATAACTCTTGTCGGTACCGTCAAAAAATACGCTGCCAGCTGCTTTAAATTTAACAAACGGTATGAGATTAAAATACTGATAAGATTTTGAAAGCGCGTTTTTAGCTTCTTCCTGATCCGCGGCATCAACAATTTTCACAACAATTTCATTTCTTGAGACAAAGTTATATGGTGAGGATAAGACAACCGACTTATCCCCCTTATCATTGACTTTCTCAACAAACATTTTACTTTTTGTGTAATCAAAAAATACAGCTAAAAATTTCATTAAACCTTTCTTGCAATACTCTTTTATTGCGGATAATGGATATAACTTCCGTCGAACTTTCAATCATATCAATAATAAATTAAAATTCTACGAAAAGTACACATACACTGTGATTATCGGAAAATCGTTGATATTTCTAAACTATTTTTATTTACGATTTATATAAATTGTTAATTTATCTTTCACAACCCGATTAGATTTTCCCACAGGTCAAGTGATTATAAATTCGTGAGTGCAGTCACTTTTTGAAGATATGCCGGCATATTAAATTTTCTGCATAAACCAGCAGCATTCATATACCGGACTTTTCCGAATATCTTTCTTTCAGACCATGGACGATCATGCTTACCGAAACACCACGCAATACCAGCGTAGCTATTCGGATTGTAACCATCTAAAGAATATTTATTGTTTAGAAACAGTGCCAATTCAAAGGCTTCATCAGGATATCTTGACCATTCTAAAATTTTTTTTCCCCAGTACATTCTCATATATCCGTGCATCTTCCCTGTGAGAACCATTTCATTTTGTGCCGCATTCCAGTAAACATCATGAGTTTTCGCGTTTTCTAACTCTTCCAAGTTATAAATATATTCACGCTCAAAAACAGTATTTTCCTGTAATGAACGATGAGCCCAATCCTGTAGACAGTTGATGTTATCGTAATTCATATTATAGTGCACAAAATTATACGACAACTCTCTTCGAATGATAAGTTCATCAAGAAATTTTTCCGAATTATCATTCTCAATTTTATAAATTTCACTCGCGATATATAGCGGTGAAATTTGTCCGAAATTAAGATATGGGCTCAAATTTGACTGGTAATCTTCATCCGGGTGATTTCTTAAATCATGATAGTGATTTATTTTTTTACTAATAAAAGCATCCAGCTCTTTTTTTGCATAATCGATCCCGCTGCTATAATACCGTAGTAAACCTGTTTGAAAATCACGATTAATCATCTTCAGTAAGTCCGCTAGACCTAAATGATTACTGCAATT
>CAYLTM010000024.1:4486-4888 GCA_964386495.1 uncultured Leptospirales bacterium | reverse complement strand
GTCGTACTCAACAAAACGGCAATCAGCAGATTCTCTAATGATAGAATTTCTCCGTCTTTGTTCTTTTAAATATACCGCGTCCGTAATTATACATGAAGACGTTTTAGAAAAATTCAAAACAATTTTTACGGCATCACCAAAATATATAAAAAAATGCGTGTGTTCACTTAATGCATGGTCTTTTAATTTTAACACATTATTCAGCATAAATTCATACTGACGATTACTCAGCGGTATAATTTCCGGATCAATAATAAAAATAATTACCAGCGGCAAATTTAGGTTATCTGCAAATTTCTCTGCCGCATAAAGTGATACATTGTAATCAAACCTCTGAGCCGTATTCATCCAGTAAATTACACAATCTTTATTACGGATTTCCTTTTCATTACTAAAATGTTG
>CAYLTM010000024.1:2052-4476 GCA_964386495.1 uncultured Leptospirales bacterium | reverse complement strand
TGATATTTTTCATATTGATTCACTGATTCACTTCCTCGGGAAATTTGATTATTTTACAGCGGTTAACCAATTCTATGTAACAATTTAATAATATTCTTGTCAATATATATAATGATTTAATGTTTGGTATTATAGTATTCAGGCTGTCGATTAATGATCGATAGCCTGTACCCGCATTCTGCATGGTTTTCGATAGAAAATCACGCAAAATGTGAGGAATTTAGAATTTATTTCGGAATTCCGATATGTAGATTTATACAGGATGTATAAATCTACATTCTGATTTGATAATTATTTCGCTGCGGAGAATATATTCTTTTTAAGAGGTTAATGATGATTGGTTCACTAAAAGGTAAAATTATCCAAAAAAAGACTAACCATTTGATTCTTGAAACCAATGGTATAGGATTTTCCGTAGGTATTCCTCTATCAACTTATGAAAAATTGTCAGGAGATGATGTATTTCTTTACATATACACTTTGATGAAGGAAAATCAATTAAAGTTGTACGGGTTCTATACGATTGAGGAAAAAGATTTTTTTGAAGAGCTGCTAAAATTAAATGGAATTGGACCATCAATAGCACTAGCTGTATTATCCGGTTTATCAATATCTGAAATTATTGATGCTGTAGAGAAATCAAATATCAATGTTTTTATAAGAATTCCTGGTATTGGAAAAAGTAAAGCAGAAAAAATACTATTCGAATTAAGCAGAAAAAAAGATAAATTAAGAAAAACGAATAAAGTTAATTTACCAATAAACATTAAAAATGATGCGATTGAAGCTCTTGTTTCATTGGGTTTTGATGAAAAAAAAGCTATATCCGCAGTAAATTCAGTTTTTGAAACAAAAAATGATATAAAAATAGAAGATTTATTTCTGTACATAATTGTTTTCATTATAATTACTAATCAGAAATTATTACTATAATTCTTTATTCAAATAATGTATTTCAGTAAATTTTAAAAAATTTAATTATATAAAAATTATACTTGTTTTTTTTCAGTATTTATATATATTGGATTAAAGCCGGATTATCCGGAAAAAAAATATTCAGAGGTTCGCTATGAGAATAGAAATTACAGTATTGGGATTACTTGATGAAAGTAATCTTTACGGCTACGAAATCAAAAAGAAAATCGTAGAGCGTCTTGGGGATTATGTGGACATTAAATTCGGTTCAATCTACTATGCCATCAAAAAGGCGGTTGATAACGGCTGGGTAAAAAGAGCCGGAACAGAAAAGGAAGGCGGAAATCCAGAAAGATACGTCTACCAGATTTTACCAGCAGGTAAGAAGTACTACAGAAAATCTCTTAAACAGTATTTGGACAGAAACTTTATTCACTTTGACATTGACATAGTTTTAATGTTCTATAATGCATTATCACAGGAACAGAAAGCTTCTTTTCTTGAAGACAGAACAGATCTGTTAAAAGAAAGATTAAATGACATCAAAGCTAAATTGGCTGAGGAAGAAAAAAAGAAAAGTACTGAAAATTATGTACATCTATACACTTATCTTGAAAACCACTTAAAAGCTGAATTGTCATGGTTGAAATCTTTAGGCAGTGAATGAGAATGTGAAATAAACAAAAAGGCTGTTTAATATTTTAAACAGCCTTTTTCACTAATATGAATAATATATATTTCAGCCAAATAGCCTTCGGTCGGGTTACTCCCCTAATACTGATTATCATCATGGACGTTTTTTTATTAGCCCGTAAACCGAAAAATATTCGAGAGATTTACTTTCTCCTGCATTTTTTATTAATGACACTTTTTAATTTAGGTTATTTCATCGCATATTCGTTATATTCCCCTAATGGAAATATTGGCTGGTATTTGACAATTGCCGGTATATTTGCTATTATCGCACAAACCCAGTTCGGTTATAATTTTCCTAGAAAATTTTCCAGTAAAGAACCTGTAATAGTTTTTATTTTATCTATGGCAACTGGACTCTATGGACTTTTTGATTACACAATAAAATCTCATACAAGACCTATGGGACTCACAGAGTATGGATACGGTTCAACTTATCAATCGGTAATAATTCCTGTTACAGTTATGGTTCTTTGCTTATGGCGGATATCGGTATTCATCAGACAGATTATCAGATGTAACGATGGTGTAAACACAATAACACAATCAACAGGTATTAAAAAGATAATTAACCTTATCAAAGTAATTTTCTTCCCAAAAGGAAGATCGGCAATTGCTGCAAGAAGTTTTTCTTTTTTTGTATTCCTTGAATTTTTGATATCTATCGCGGTTGTTTTATTTGCTTCTTTTCAACTAATTTCCGAAAGCACACTTAACTTCATATTAAATTCAGGATTTTTACTGATATACTTCGGATATGTCGTAACATATATAAACCGACCAGCAGATTCTTTTAGTTTCATTTATAAAATTATC
>CAYLTM010000024.1:1613-2042 GCA_964386495.1 uncultured Leptospirales bacterium | reverse complement strand
GGGATATCGCTAATTTCAATTTTACTAATAGTATCCACTTCAGGATATTATTCAATGATTCAATATGATAGAGACTATAATGATAAACGAAAAATAGAAATTGCCTACACTGATAGTTTAATATTATCAAAAAATCAGGATTTGATTATTTTTCCTGATTATCTTCATTCAATAATAGTCATTAAAAATGGTTTTGATCCGTTTTATTTGAAGACTGAATTAATATCAGCAGAAAACATAACAACATTATTATCAAAAAGCAGGTCAGATAGAAAAACAGTTTTACAGGTTAACAATAAAAACTATTATTCCTTCCTGTCAGTTATAGATGAGAACACATCCGTCTATTATATTTATGACTATATCCATTACAGACAAGGAATGCATAATATTGTCACAAAACTAATTGTTATACTTATACTGTCATCA
>CAYLTM010000024.1:0-1603 GCA_964386495.1 uncultured Leptospirales bacterium | reverse complement strand
CTTCTTTATCCGATCCTGATGGAGATTAGTCTTATTAAACCTATACGATTATTACTGTCCGGTGTTGAACAAGTAAATAATAACAATCTGGATATTAAAGTTCCAATAGAATTTGAGGATGAAATAGGAATAGTTACAAAAGCATTTAATAAAATGGTCTATTCCATAAAAACCAGCAAACTACAGCTTGAAAGTTACACAGAAAATCTGGAAAATATGGTAACGGATAGAACAATTGATCTGCAGAAAGCCCTTGAAGATTTAAAAAAAGCACAGACAAAACTTATTGAAAATGAAAAACTTGCTTCTCTTGGAAGTCTTATAGCCGGACTGGCTCATGAAATAAACACCCCGCTGGGAGTTAGTTTAACAGCAGCTTCTTATCTTGATAAAGAAACAGCTACTATTAATAACTTAATTAAAAACGGTGACTTACGTAAAGAACAGTTAAATAAATATCTGTCAATATGTATCGATTCAGCGCAGATAATACTATCTAATCTAAACCGCAGCACGGAACTTATTCAGTATTTTAAAAAAGTATCATCAGATTATTCATCAGAAAATGAAAAAGTTTTCAACCTTGAAGGAGTAATTCTTAATACGATACAAATACTGAAAACAAAAACGATTAATAGAGTTGCAATAAATCTTAACTGTGATAAAACCATTGAAATAAAAAGCTATCCCCTTACTATTACACAAATTATACAAAGTCTCATTGAAAACTCGCTTAATCACGCATTTGATAATCAAATCGATGCTGAAATTAACATAGATGTAATTAAATCAGATAATGAGTTAACCATTAGATATTCCGACAACGGTACAGGCATAACAGACAATAATATAAAAAAAATATTTGAACCCTTTTACACAACCAAAAGAAATAAAGGCCACATTGGTTTAGGTTTACATATAGTACATAATCTGGTTGTTCATTCATTAAACGGCGTTATCGACGCTCATAACTTAAATAATGGTTTTGAGGTTGTCATAACCTTTCCCGTAAATTTTCAATAATAAATATAATTTTTTATCCGACTTAAAAAACCATTATAAAGGATTAATTTTCGTTTACGATGGTAATACTTTCAATTAAGTGAAGCGGATATCGCTATAAACAATACTTCTGGTATAATAGTGATGAACGCTATCGCAGATCTGACGATGCAAGCCACTGTATACGCAGAGACTGAACAGTATTGTCTACAGCTGTATTCGGTCGTTTCCCATCTTTCGATTTTATCCCGCCAGTTATTTTTCCTTGTTTCCATAGATATCTCCTTTTTGAAAATATTCTATCATGCTTGTAAATATGGTTCAAAATGGACACTTACTAAATAATGGTGTCAGAGACCTTTAAAAAAAAGAGCTCTGACACCATTAATAAATGGTGTCAGAGCTCTTTCGTAAAACGCGAAAATAATTGTGACAAAATAATGGATGCTGTAAATTGAAATAACGCCAATGATGTAATTATCTAAATGGTCGAATATGAATAAAGATGTGCGGGTGTAGAAATCATCCTGTAGAGATCTTTGGGGTTGTAATGAATCTTGGTTAGCAATAATTCAAGTTTGGTTGGAATTTAATTCGGTTA
>CAYLTM010000023.1:34608-36921 GCA_964386495.1 uncultured Leptospirales bacterium | reverse complement strand
CTATAATGAACATCCCCGGTATATTCAGGACTTGTTTCTACGTTGTTTTGATAATTAGTAAAGATGATTTGTTTTTTTTAAAACTATTGAATTATTTATTATTGATCTTTTGTTATTAAACTCCACTTCAACTGTAATTTGTAATTCTATTTTATTAGAAGTTATATCGTTATATATATATTGAAAATCTCCTCTAATAATATTAGTATTGTTAATAGTTTTTGGAGATATTACATTATTTGATTCTAATAAATTATCTTCATTATATATTCTCTCTTTTTCATCACAACATAGTCCTCCAGTATTTAACGATTTTGCAATAACTTTGTAATTAATTATATTCTGTATTTCATCAAATATTTTAATGTTTATTTTCTTGATTACTAATAACTTATCAGTATTATTGTACATTGCAATATTAACATGATATTCACCTATTTCAGGATATGCGTAAAAATCATCATGAGAATAATAGTTAGAAGGATAGAATATTTGTATAGAATATTCATTTTCATTAATTTCAAAAGAAGTATTATTCTTTGAATCAACGTATACATCATATTTAACATCCTTATATTTGTATATTATCAATCCAAGAATTATTATGGTGATAATTGTTATTACTTTTCCATTATTTATAATCATAATATTTTACCTGAACGATTCCTTTAAGTGTACTTTCGGATCGTTTGAAACATCCGAAAGATCAAGCTGTTAACGAAGATAAAATTAAAAGAATGGTTTCCTGAAATGTGCTACCCCGCCCGAAGGCGGGGTATTCGCTGTTATCTATTCCAAGTGGGAAAACAATTCACATTCACAACATCGACTTCTGCGTCGATGTGTATAAGTAGAGTGTAGGAAACTATCTTAAAATCAAGACTATATTTATACAGATGATCTTGAGTCATCTTAATTCAATCATCCATTTATTCCTTTATTAACTTCTATATCGATTAGTTTTTTTGTTTTCTTATCAAAACTAAAATATACTCTTGTCTCAACAGGTAAAAGCAAATAATAATGAACTCCTAAATTTACATATATTCTTTCCATTTTTCCATCACTAGAATCTCGTTCAGCATAATCATTGCTATTCGGAAAATAACCAAGCAATCTTCTTTTCACTTCTTCTTTATCTGTTCCTATAGGAAAATCCCTTAAACATTGATTTCTTATGGAATCTTCTGAACGAATTCGAATATCTACATGAGAGCAACTAGTTAAAATAGAAAATAATAGTACTGTCAAAATATATTTTCTCATACATGAATCCTCCTCAATCTTAGATAACTAAAAATGTAAATCAGCTCGAACACATCCTGACGCAGTCGAACGAATCTCTATCTAAACGCATATATTATCACCATTTACATGATATCAATTTTTCTTTCTGTTGATTAGATACACCGATATTATAGCGGCACTTCCGCCGATGAGAGTAAATATTGTGGGCGATTCGCCAAGAATTACGATTCCCAAAAAAAGAGCGGATGCCGGAACGATGAACATGAATGAGCTGGCAAGCCCCGCCCCCACCCTTCTTGCCGCGAGAAAAAACATAGTGCCGGCAAATGTAGATGACAGAATAGCTAAAAATAACAGGTTGGCCCAGAAGACTATTCCATAAGAAAATACTGAAAATATTTGTGATTGGCCGCAAAACGGAAATTGAAAAACTACAGTGAAAATACTCATGTAGAAATTATATCCGATAGGTGATATATGTTTTTGAACCTTCTGACTTAATACAGTGATGAAAGACCATAACAAAGCTCCGCCTACAAAAAAAAGATTCCCCGATGAAAAAAGTTTTTCATAGCTGGTGTTCCAAACCTCTATAAAAAACATTCCGCTTAAAAGTCCAATTCCAAGACCGGCAATTTGTCTGTATGAAAGTTTCAAACTGAATAATATTGATGATATAAGAAATGTGATAATTGGACTTAATGTTGTTACAATTACACCGCCCGACGAAGCTAAACCGGATCTGAGACCCGTAAAAAACAACTGGCTATAGGCGATCATTAATATACCGCAGAAGGCTGTGCCGACAAGAGCCCGTTTGTTAACCTTGAAATCATTTTTTAAAAATGGAATCAAAAATATAAATGATATAACGCTGATTAAGTACCGCCAGAAAATTATTATTTCCGGTTCAGCCATTCGAGTGATTACTTTACCAGATATCCAGCTGCCGCCCCAGAAAATCATCGACAACGCCATTAGGGCGATGAAAATAATATTGTTTTTATTAATATTCATCTTTCATAGACATTATTACCTTTAGAATCAATCGCGGCAAACACAGGA
>CAYLTM010000023.1:34021-34598 GCA_964386495.1 uncultured Leptospirales bacterium | reverse complement strand
CAGGAAAATTTTCAATGGTTATTCTTCGTACAGCTTCGGTTCCAAGTTCAGCATAAAGGATTACTTCTGACGAGATTATTCTTTTAGAAATTAAAGCGCCGGCGCCGCCTATCGCTGCCATGTACAACGCTTTATTTTGAATAATACTATCAACAACAGATTGTCCTCTGTTTCCCTTCCCGATCATACCCTTCAGACCGGTTTTTTCCAGCAGCAGCGGAGTATATTTATCCATACGTTTTGATGTTGTCGGGCCCGCGCTGCCGATTACACTACCGGGTTTACTCTCAGTAGGGCCGCAATAATATACCACAGCATTTTCTAAGTTAAGCGGAAAATGCTCATTGTTAACAAGGATTTCATAAAGACGTTTATGCGCGGCATCTCTCATAATATATATTACACCGTTCAGCAAAATTTCATCACCAGCGGATATTGTTTCGATTATTGTATCTGATAACGGCAAGTTAATGTTTATCATTCAGATTATTATCCTCCGTAATCTGTGAGCGTTACAGGATATGTTGATTGCTACTGGTAATGACGCTATATGACAGGGGCAATACTCTATATTGAC
>CAYLTM010000023.1:30047-34011 GCA_964386495.1 uncultured Leptospirales bacterium | reverse complement strand
ACCGCACCGCCGAGTCCCTGCGGACCGATTCCTGTATGATTAATTTTTTCTAAAATAGTCTTTTCCAGATTAGAATAATTCCCATCACTGTTCCGCTGATTAATGTCCCGGAACAATGCTCTTTTCGCCAGATGTGCCGCTTTATCAAATGTGCCGCCGATACCAATTCCAATAATTACAGGAGGACATGGATTACCGTTTGCCTGAACAACAGTGTTAACAACAAAATCGATGATGTCATCGGTTGTGTCCGAAGGATTGAACATTTTCAAAGTGCTGACATTTTCAGAACCGGCGCCTTTCGGCATAAATGATATTCGGATATCACTGCCATTAACCAGATCAATACTTATAAATGCCGGTGTGTTATTACCGGTATTTTTTCTATCAAAAACAGGATCTGAAACTACAGAATATCTCAAATACCCTTCGCTGTAACCGGCAGCTACACCTTCGTTTATCGCGTCGGTGATTAATCTGCTTTTACCGGAAATTACCACGTCGACACCAAGCTCCACAAGAAAAACCGAAAGTCCAGTGTCTTGACATATAGGAATATTTTCATTTTCAGCGATTCTGGCATTTTCAATTAATTTATTCAATACAGATTTCCCGACTATACTGCTTTCGATTTCTTCGGATTTTTTCATTGCTGATTTTATTTCATCCGGCATGATGCAGTTTGTTTCTATACATAGGTGTTTAACTTTTTCTACAATTAGATCGTAACTGACTTCGCGACTCATTTCAGCAACCCCGTTAATGTCATTTTTCTCCGGATAAAGGCCAGAGTTTTTTGTATTGGAATTTTTTTCGGGCAATAATCATTGCAGGCGAGAAGACCAGTGCAGCCGAAAATTCCGTCTTCAGTGCCGATGACTTCATACCAGTCTGTCTGTGTTCTTTCATCCCTTGGATCTATTATGAATCTGGCAATTTTAACAAGACCAGCCGCTCCAAGAAAATCAGCATTCATATTAGCGGTAGCACAGGCGGCGATACAGCAGCCGCACTCAATACATCTGTTTAATTCGTAAACCTCAGTCATTTCTTCGTCGGAATATCTTTCTTCAGTTTTGGAATAATCTTTTTCAGATGCCGAATGAATCCACAAATGTTTTTCGACATCAACGGCTTTAAAGAATATACCGGTATCGACAGAAAGATCTTTTAATATTTTAAAATATGGCAGTGGTCGCAGAATAATTTTATCCGGCATGTCCGCGAGAAGTGTTCTGCACGCAAGCATGGGTATGCCATTAATCAGCATAGCACAGGAACCGCACAGTGACGAGCGGCACGAATGGTCATAATCCAGAGAATGATCCATATTCTCATAAATACTATTCAACGCACTAAGGACAGTCCAGCCTTCTACCGACGGTATTTCATATTCACAAACATAAGGTTTATTATCTTTATAAGGATCATATCTGAATATAGAAAATTTTTTCACAACAGTAATATTCCCACAATATCAATTACCAAAAATCAACTATTTATAAATATTTCGTAATCACCAAACGAAATATATATATTATCAATATTTTCAAAAATATCCGAACCGGCGATAAGACCATAATGTCTGCCTGCAACCACATGCACCTTTAAGGATTCAAAGAGTTTCATCATTATGGAGATTGCTTTAAGATCATTATCATCCATATCTCCAATGCCACGCAAATCAAGCACGATATTTTTATTCTGATTCTGTTTAAAAAAGAACGGCGAAAACAATCTTCGAGCTTCCATTATAAATTCTTTATTGGACGGATTCACCATGATTGTGAGAATAATATTTTTTTCGTCGTTTGAGAAATTAATTATTTTACTATTATCCAGCATACTCTCTCTTTTCTTAAGTTCTTTGAGATGCACACTTGCGGAAATTTTCGTTAGAAGTTTCTGTTTATCCCATGGTTTAATAATATAATCGAGAACGCCATAACGCATTGCTTCATAAACGACCGACTTGTCCGTAACAGCGGTTATCATTATCACCGGGATATCTTTAGCGACTAAATCTTTCCGTAAACTTTTAATTACATCCAAACCATTCATATCAGGCATGTTAAAATCCAGAAGAATTACATCAGGATTTATTGTTTTCGCGATTTCTATTCCTTTTTTAGGACTAGTCTCTGTAAACAGCTTATGCTCAGTTGTATTAAACTGCGCTTCCATAAGCTTCAAAGTGTTAGGAGCATCATCAATAGCAAGAACTACGCTCATATTTTACCGCCAGACAATTTAATTTTATTAAATAACAATGGCGCACCCAAAGTCACCCAACCGCCGAGAAACATGTATCTGATAAACCTGAAAAGTGAATAAAGGGAATCCCCCTCATGCGGAAAGATAAATTTCAAACCAGCATATACAATAACTACACCAATAATACCAGCAATAAAACGCAGGCTCTTAATGAGAATAGTCCCGTCGGCAGAAAAGGAATAACGGTCAGTAATCATAATGTAGCCAATCATCATACCAAGGAAAGCTGCCGCGTTGACACTTTTCGGATCGAGAGAAATCATAGCCGCTGTAATAATAAACGAAACAGTAATTTTCCGCATTGGCGGAAGCTTATTGAATAGAGAGGAAATTTTATCGCCAAGAAAATAATAAACCGCGATAATAATCAACCCTAATGTCCAACCGCTTAAAATATCTGTAGGGAAATGAACGCCCAAATATAAGCGTGAAAAACTAACCAAAAAAGTCATCACTATTGCAAGAGCTAACCCGCGTTTGCCTTTCAGCCACAGACCCATCATACTCCAAAATACTATAGAGCCCTGCGAGTGCCCAGAAGGAGCTCCAAAACCTTTTTCAGAAATTATTGCCAGTGCTTCATAACCCGGAAGATTAAAAGGCCGAGGCTGCTGCCAAAGGTCTTTAAAATACTGATTTACAAACGCACAAAGAACTACGACGATTGCAACTTTCGCACCTTTTTCAACATCGACACACCAAAATAACAATGGAAGCATAATCATAAAGAACTCAAAGCTGCCCAATTGAGTAATTATTATAAAAAAATAATCAAAAACCGGATTCCTGACAACTTGTATACTTTTTATAAGTTCCGCACCCCAGATTAATATATCCTGCAACATTTGTTCCATAACCAGCTCCACATTACTTAATCGTATCCACCGGAAAAGCTATCGGGATACATTCTGACTCTATACAATGTTTTATCTGGCAGTCAACAATTTTTTTAAAGGTTTTTAAAGACTTGTATTTTCATCAAATGCAGTTTGTAAAAAGAGCATACCGAATTATTTAATAGAATTGATTAAAATGCCAACGAAATATCCATTTTTCACAATCATTTAACCCATTCACATCGATTTAATTACTTTTTCAGATCAATTGAAAAAAATTTAAAAAAAACAGTACTTTTTTTCAAAAAATTTTCTTAACTTCGGGAAATTTGTCTTATATATAATAGGAGGATATTTTTTTGAAACTTTTCACATATCTAACCCCTGCTAATAAATAGTAATATTGCGGCAGGAACATTATTTATAATAAAAAAGGTAGGGCTAATTATGAACAGCAAAAACGTTCTTCTAGTCATCGATAATGATAAAGAAGGTAATGAAATCGGGAATACTATAAAACAATGCGGTTATTCTGTTGTTAGTACTGATTGTCTGAATAATACAATCGATGCAATTAATACAATGATAGATAGTGATCTTATTGTCATTATAGATATTGATCTTGGAAACGGGAAAGAGGGTGCGGTCATTGGAAAGACTATTCAAGAAAAACATGATATTCCGATCGTTTATTTTTATGATTACGAATCGAATAAATCAATTAAAAAATTATCAACGGTTAAATCAAAAGACTTTATAACAAAGGTCGCGGATAAAGATTTCCTTGGTCAAAGCATTGATTTTACATTTTCAAAATATTACGAATAGTCCATAACATTATAGTCGGGATAATA
>CAYLTM010000023.1:29708-30037 GCA_964386495.1 uncultured Leptospirales bacterium | reverse complement strand
GAACCGCATAAAATTACTTGCATAAATTCTTAACAAGTGTAACCTGATTACCTGTATCATTATAAACAACCTCATCAAAAACCGATAACGCCATTAATATTCCGCGCCCGTGAGCAAGAAATTCTAATTTTTCAGGATTTTTGACTTCATCCATTATCTTTAAATAATCAAATCCGTTACCCTCATCTGCGATAGTATATACAGCCTTTTTAGAATTTATTTTATAATGGATCATCACCTTTTTATTTCGAAAATTTTCATCATTCTGACGGTTTTTTATGAATTCAAAATAATTACCGTTTTTAAGAAGCACTGATTTTTCATCGAAG
>CAYLTM010000023.1:25079-29679 GCA_964386495.1 uncultured Leptospirales bacterium | reverse complement strand
ATATGTTGAGATTTCCATGTTCTATCGCATTGATTATCATTTCCCTCAAACCAATTCTAAAAATATTCAGATCTTCTTTTTTTAAATACTTGCTCAGGTTTCGTACCATTCGGTTAGAAATGTCCTCTGATGTAGAAAGATAATTGCTGATAAAATATTTCTGTTCTTCACTGTCGAAATATTCCAACAATGAGTCTTTTTTCAACGGAGATGCCTGACCAATAAGCTCAATATCATTATTAATTTCGATTAGATTCATTTTCAAAAAGTATTCCTTAATCTCTCTATCAATACCTACAGGAAATTTAATTATTGTATGAAATGGTTCCTTCTTTTCTAGAAGATTTGAAATTTTCTCATCGATTATATTTTTTGAAAATTGTTGCCCTCCTTCATTATCAAGGATAATCATGTCATAAAACTTTTTATTATCTAATGAGTCTTCTTTAATTCTCAAATTTTTTAACATAGAATGGTTTGCCACCTTAAATGTTAAATCAGGATTCAGAATAAAAATAAAATCTGTCGAACTTTCAATGAGCATCTTATATTTTTCTTCGGATTTTTTAATTATAACATTCGCCACAGCAAGATCCTTAACAGAATTTATAAACCTTGCTATTTCATGAGTCATTGATAGAAACACCCATATTGTAAAACCTAGACAAAACCGGGAAAATATCAAATGAGGCAATATCGGATGCTTTAAAGTTTCTACAAACAACATGTCGTCAATTCCTCCAATTACGGCAAAAATTACGCCAATAAATGGCACAAGAATATTTTTAATATTTTTATTGATTACATAGTCGGCAATAAAAGATAAAATTGTATAGAGCATAATGAAGTACAAAATAATGTCTCTGATAAAATAAAGCGAGCCTTCTCGTCCCCTCGCATAATTTACTTGAATAGTATCCCATCCAGTAGCTGGATGATTCAGTGATATATAATAATCCGGCCAAACAAATGAAACAAATACGACGATAAGAGAAAACATCAATCCAAATACAGCAACAGCAATATTTATCTTTCTCCATAACTTATTAACCTTCAATGATTGCGACAAATACAATGGCAGTGCAAAAAAACAAAATACAGCACCAAGCTGTTCGATTCTATGAAAATACCTTCCATAAATCTGCGGATAATCCCAAATGGTAATCCCTAAAATCATTGTTTCGCTTCCAGCGAAAACGAAACCGCATAAACCAAGAAGTATAAGCGAGAAATTCATAATGGTTCTATATTTGATGAACAAATATATGAAAAGTAAAATTCCTGCACAAAGAAAAGACGCACATAGTGGAGGAATAATAAACTCCAGAAAAGAAAGATTGAATGTAAAATTATTCACGATATTAACCTCCATAATACATGACTCAACAATAATATGATATCACCAAAATATTTTCACTTTCATTATTTATAATTGATAACTTAATTTCAATAGTCACTAGTATTATTTATTTTGCAACTATATAATTTTTCAAAAAACCTATTTACTTATTTGTGATATTACTGCATTAAACTGCGTAACTAAGCTAAATTGCGACCTGGAATTTTTTTTCATATTTCACCTAAAATCGATAATTTTTTTCTCAATTATCGATTTTCTATCGTATATATTAATGGAGGGTCTTTTTCTCTGAATTTTTCCGACTCTTCAAATAATCACATCGGAGTTCTATATGATAAAATCATCCGTAAATATCAACACTGTGAAATTGTCTCTACTTGAGAATTTTTCTAAAGATAATGAGTTATCAGTCAACGAGGTTGTCTCTCTTTTATTGCGAAAAATTTTAGAAGACGGGAAATATTCAGAGAAAAAGTTTCGGGCAGTGAAGTATCAGAAAATCGACCCTGATAAGAACTGGAATACCTTGACTGTTTATTTCGAGGATGTTGATTATGAGTTTTTCACGGATATGCGGAAGTTTTTCAAGGAGTCGGTGTCTTTGCTTCTATCGAAAGCCATCGACCTTTTCCTGGACACAATCCTCTCCGAAGTCGAAGAGATTCTGCTTAACTACGCAAACTCTGACTGGGACATTCGTAGGGATGATGTGGAAATTGGGGTGATTTGGAGTCTTTATTGGAAAAAACCAGGGCAAACCCAGAAAACATAACCAATAATCAACTGGTTAACACATTACATCCCTTTACAAAGCATTTTCCGCAGATCATGCTATTTGACAGAGAATAAGCACTTGACAAAAATAGCACTTTTTTCAAGATTTCTTTAAATAGAAACACTATGGAGAAAATTATATGAAAATCACCAGAAAATTGATTTGTTCTTTTTTTGCTTTGATTATCGCAGTATCATTTGCCGCTTGCGGGAAAAAAGCAGTAGACGGGAAAACAATCGGTATTGCAAAATTTGTTAAACACGATGCCCTAGATGCTGTTGAAAAAGGTATACAGGATGAACTTGCCGACAGCGGATACAAATTGAACTACGACCTTCAGAATGCCAATGCTGATGCCAATACTTCGGCATCAATTGCAAATAAATTTGTATCAGAAAAAGTCGCAGTCGCTGTTGGTATAGCCACACCGACCGCTCAGTCGCTTGTAAATTCGATTAAGGATATTCCAATTGTTTTTTCAGCGGTCACCGATCCTGTCAGTGCCGGCTTAATCAGCACAATCGACATGGGAGAAAATAATGTTACAGGGGTATCAGACCTAACACCGGTTAAAGCTCAGATAATGTTTTTAAATAAATTAAAACCAATAAAAAGACTCGGCCATATATATTCCTCACACGAAGACAACGCGACAGCTCTAGCGAAAATCACAAAAAAAGCCTGTGAAGATCTTGGTATTGAATTTGTAGAAACAACAGTAACTAATTCCTCTGAGGTTAAACAGGCGGCGTTGACAATTGCGGACAAGGTTGACGCAATTTATGTAAGCACCGACAATACTGTAATATCAGCAATCAGCTCAATTTGCGAAGTGGCGGCGGCAAAAAACATTCCAGTTATGTCAGCCGATCCAAGTTCAGCGATCAATAATGATGTTTTCGCTGCATGGGGTTTTGATTATTATAAAATGGGAAGAGCTACCGGAAAAATGATCAAAGAAATTCTTGATGGGAAAAAACCTAATACAATCCCTATCAAATTTATGACTGATCCCGCAGACATCGATTTACTGATTAACCTGGATGTCGCGAACAAACTTGGGATTGAAGTTTCAGACACAATGATTAAAAACGCGAATAAGATTATTAAAGATGGAAAAATGACTCAACGATAACATAAGCAGGCTAACAATGATAGAAGGTATTCTAGTCGAGGGTTTCATATACGCGATAATGGCACTTGGAGTATTTATAACTTTTAGAATTCTCGATTTCCCTGACCTCACAGTTGACGGGTCGTTCCCTCTGGGAGCGGCTCTTGCAGCATATTTTATTATAAACGGCTACAATTTATGGATAGCGTTATTCTTTGCGTTTGTCGGCGGTTTTGCTGCTGGTTGTTTAACAGCGACTCTTCACAACCGTCTCAGAATTCCGAATCTTCTCGCGGGAATTATCACTATGACCATGCTTTATTCTATCAATATTCGAATTTTAGGAAATCGGGCGAACCAGCCTCTTTTAAAAAAAGAGACTATTCTTACACAAATGAATTCTGCTCTGTCAGATGTTGTTCCATCAGAATACACCAGTCTGCTGCTTTGCTTTATTATAATCACTGTTATTATGATTTTTCTGGATATTTTCTTCCGCACAGGTCTCGGACTTTCCATGAAGGCTCTTGGCAACAATGAACAAATGGTCGTGTCCCAGGGAGTTAATCCCAACCTTTTAAAACTTATTGGGGTTGGTCTATCTAACGCACTGGTCGCACTTTCAGGCGCGTTTGCCGCTCAATACCTTGGGTTCGCGGACGTTGGGATGGGCCAGGGGATTATCATCGCGGGGTTAGCGTCGGTCATGCTCGGCGAGTTTCTCATCAAATCGAATAAAATCGCCGTATTAACAATCTGTGCCATCGCTGGTTCCATATTGTTTAAGGCGATTATGTATTTCGGCAGATACTACGGCTACTATGTCAACATGACTCCTAATGACTTAAAGCTGATTACCGGACTAATGATCATCGCTTCACTGTTCATTAGCAAAACAAAATCTTTCAAATTAAATAACAGGAAAAAATCATGATAGAGCTTGCTGATATTACTAAAACTTTCCATGCCGGCACTATTAATGAAAATACAGCCATAAGAAATTTAAGTTTAAAAATCAATAATGGTGATTTCGTAACTGTTATCGGCAGCAACGGTGCCGGAAAAACATCACTCTTCAATCTTATTGCCGGCACAACAAAACCCACTTCAGGAAAAATATATCTTAACAATAAAAACATTACTGATCACCGTGAATATAAACGAGCATCATACATTGGCAGAATTTTTCAGAACCCTCTTCTTGGAACCGCTTCCAACATGTCTATCGAAGAGAATATGATAATCAGTCAAAAAAAAGGTTTCAAGGGTTTGAAAATCAGCTTGAATAGAAAAAACAGAAATCTCTTTACTGAAGAATTAAAACAGCTCGATATTAATCTTGAGAACCGCT
>CAYLTM010000023.1:22901-25069 GCA_964386495.1 uncultured Leptospirales bacterium | reverse complement strand
TTCAGTCACGGCCATCGCTTATACTTCTTGATGAGCACACCGCTGCTCTCGACCCTAAAAACGCGGGGATTGTTCTTTCACTTACTAATAAATTCATAAGCGAATATAATCTTACAGCAATGATGATAACTCACAACATGGGGCAAGCGATTGAACTTGGCAACCGGATTATAATGATGGATAAAGGTGAAATAATTTTTGAAGCATCAGGTGATGATAAAAAAAGCCTTACTGTTCAAAAACTTGTCGATAAGTTTCACGATATCCGGAAAAAGGATTTCGAAGTCGATAAAACTTTGTTATCTGATTGATTGTTTTACAGTAAAAGTTTATGCCATTCAAAGTTCTATTAATATCTCCTCCGATTTTTGATTTCTATACTACCATTGGCAGGCTCGAACCTCTTGGTTTATATTATCTGAAAAGCGCGGTTTCCGATATTCCAGATCTTGAAGTTGAAATTTACGATTCACATAAAAAAAGAAAATCTAAAATAATACAGCGTCCGGAAATTTTTAGTTATCTTTCAGAAATTTACTCTGAGGATCGTTCAGTTTTTTCACTGCTGAATCACTATAAAAGATTCGGCGTTTCATACGACCGCATAATTACTCATATCAAAGATTCCAACTATGATATAATCGGCATCAGCTGCATGTTCTCCGCTTATTACCCGGATGTCGATGATCTTATTCACAGAATTAAATCTATTTACAATGGTCCTGTTATGATCGGCGGATGGGCCGTTAAAGCTGAAGCAGAGTCTATTATATCAAAAAGTTCCGCGGATATTTTCATTTTCAAAGATGATGAATTATCTTTCAGGAAAATAATTACGTCATTAATGAACGGTATAATTCCTGATAACAGTAATGCATTCTTTGTTAAAAATTCCGGTTTTCTTTTACATGAAAAAACTTTGACTATCGATTATCCTGAATTGGATAATAATTTTTTTGAAAAAGTTGTTACAAGGGAACATCCGTATTACTTCCGTAAAGATCCAATTTATAAAGTTATTACAAGTACCGGATGCTTTAACCGCTGTTCATTCTGCTCAATCTGGAGAAACTGCTATTATAAAAAACGTAGCACTTATTCCATTAGAAATGAACTTGAATACATTCTCTCTATCGGGGGTAAAACAGTAAACTTTGAAGATGACAATCTCTTTTCCGATAACAATGATTCCGATAATTTGATTCGTATGCTTAAGGAATATCACAAACGCGGGTTATCCTATACCGCTATGAACGGTATTACCGCTGTTAATGCTACGAATATTATTGACCGTTTAATAGACTGCGGTTTTATAGAATTTAATTTTTCTCTGGTAACATCCAATACAAAATCCGCTGTAAAAAATAATCGACCTTTTAATATTTCTGTTTTTGAGAACATTCTCAATGTTATTAATTGGCGCATCGACACCATTGTCTTTTTAATTCTAGGTCTGCCGGATAGTCCGCTTTCTGAAATGCTTGAAAGCATTTCAGCGTTGTCTGCGATGCAAACCATGATTGGTGTATCACCATTGTATTTACTACCTTCAATCGACATGTTTGAAAAAATTGGTCTGCCCGAAGATAATCGTCTAATGAGAGGCTCGGCTCTGTATCGTTTTCCCGGCTGCATTAAAAGAGAGGATATCGCGTCACTTTGGAAATTTGTCAGAATGATTAATTTTTTAAAATCTCAGAATTTTAATGATATAGCGATGAATGAGGATCTTCATTACTTTTTCAAGTCAATACATGATAAGACATGGTACAAAAAAAATATTGACAATTCATGGATTCCGTCTTTTAGTTTCTCTGTCGATTTGCCGTTAAGTATAGTAATTGCGAATAAATATCACCAATCTAAAAAATTACAAGATCTTAAAGGTTAAAAAATGAACAATAAACTATGCACCGATGATGTGAAACTTTTTCTTCACCTTCTTGAGAATCTTAATAATATCAGCGATATCGATCTTCTACTTGATAAAATACTTTTTGAGTCGCGGCTAATGACAAATGCCGACGCGGGATCGATATACCTTATCGAAAACAACGAGCTTGTTTTCCGCTATGTCCAAAACGATACCATTTCTAAAAAAATGAAAAACAGCAATATCTTCCTTTACAAGGATCTTGTTATTCCAATAAATAATAAATCTATCGCGG
>CAYLTM010000023.1:15287-22891 GCA_964386495.1 uncultured Leptospirales bacterium | reverse complement strand
TCGCGGGTTACTGTGCACTTCATTCAGAACCGCTCTTCATCGATGATGTCTACAATCTTGAGAATGTGCCATACTCTTTTAACAACAGTTTCGACACGAACACCGGATATCGGACAAAATCTATTTTAACAATACCTCTGAATACGCTGAAAGGAAAAACAATCGCGGTAATTCAAATTATTAATAAAAAAGATGAATCCGGAAATATCCAGTCATTCACTGAAACAGATGAGTTATACGTATCGTTTTTTGCGAGCAACGCTTCATCGGCGATCGAAAGAAGCCGCATAACCAGAGAAATGGTTTTGCGTATGGTGAAAATGGCTGAACTTCGAGATCCTAAGGAAACCGGTGCACATGTCAACAGAGTCGGTGCCTACTGCATTGAGATTTATGAAAAATGGGCAAGAGGAAAGGGTCTAGCCGAGCATGAGATAAAAAGCAATAAAGATATTTTCAGGATTGCAGCCATGCTCCATGATGTTGGTAAAGTCGCGATACCCGATGCTATACTTAAAAAACCTGGAAAACTTGATGAATCGGAATATGAAATAATGAAAACCCATTGCTACCAGGGATCGCTGCTGTTCCCGGACGAATACTCTCAATTGGACGCGATATCAAAAGAAGTTGCCTATACTCATCACGAAAAGTGGAACGGTACAGGATATCCAAGGGGATTATCAAACGATTCAATATCCATATTCGGGCGAATAACATCACTCGCCGATGTTTATGACGCATTGATCTCCAAACGTGTTTACAAGGAAGCCTGGGACGAAAAGGATGTGCTAAAACTCATTAAGGATTCTTCAGGTAAAGATTTTGATCCGGATGTAGTTGAGGCATTTCTGTCTATTTATGATATTATTGCCGCGATACGTAATAAATATCCAGATACTGGTGCATGAGAAAATACTACTCCCCGGATTCTAACGGCAATTCTGTAGGCTGAGAATCCGCCGGAACCGTGCTGCTGGCTCCTTCATTACTAATTGGATCCTCTTCCTTTTGATTTTCTTCACGCAGTTCTTTTAGTTCCCTTAGCTGAATAATTTTATCATCAATATTTTTCATGTAGGGATTGTAAGCCTTCGCCTTTTCAAAAGACTCAAGTGCGGCATCAAGATCATCGGACATGTACTGTTGAATACCCTGCTGATAATATTTCGAGGCATTACTTTTATCACTGATAGTGATCACTTTTGGTATGAGCTTAAATCCGACAGTAATTGAATATACAGGACCGAATATTTCCACATTTGAATAAGAAGTATCGATGGTAAACGCTATATTCTGTATGACATAATTAAAGCCAAACCCAACAGTTAAATGATCTGCGTCATTAAATTTATAACCTGTCCGGAAAAAGATTAAATCGTAATATGACAGTTCGAGACCTGTATTAACCTGAAAACTTTCATCGAAGCCATATGTAAAATCATATATATCGGAAAACTCTATCAGACTCTCCGCAGTATCCGCACTGATAGTTATCCATTCAGTAGGCTGGTAACTAACACCGAATCTTACTTTCCGAGGAAGAGGATCACCTGCCGCTGATGTTCCCATGTTCAAAAAAGATAATCCTAATGAAAAATTATTATTTGGACTGACAAACGGTGAATACAAATAAAATGATTTTAAAACTCCTAAATCTACCGCGAGAGAATTTGCGTTTAATTCATCAATTCGCTGATAAATATACTTAATGCTACCGCCCGCAGCAATAATATTGCTAAAATCTATACCATACGACAGAGCATTTGATGAATTATAAAAACTGACATCACCGACGTTATTACCGTTTATATCAACTTTTTCAAACGAAGGTACCCAGAATAATGCGGTATTGAAGCCCAAATATCCTTTATAAAGGGGATAACAAACTGACACATTTTCAAAACGAGAATCCTGAATAAGCTCATGATGAAATAAGGACAACTGGGGATATTTCATTGTTCCAAGAACAGCAGGATTATAATATACTCCATTTAAATCATATAAGACAGCAGTATACGCTTCACCCATGGACAACGCTCTTGATGTTGTTCCTAAGTCAAGAAAATCCGCGCCAGACACTCCCCTCGTCCCTTCCGCATACGCATAGGAATTACTAATTACGATTAATATTATAATTATTATATATTTCATTTTGTCATATTAATTATACTTACAGCAATCCAATGACATTTTCATTATGTAATAATAAAAATTTCTTTCATTAATATTGTCCAGATTATAATACTGAAACTGATTATAATAAATATTGTTAATGTCAGCGACATATCGGCTTATAACTGGAATATCTTTGGCTGATAAAAGCATAAGTATTTTTTCTTTTTCAATAAATACAATTTTCGATTCATTTGATATTATCTTTTTTAGTTTACTGAAGATATGCCGCAATGCTGTAAATATTTCATTATCATATCTTCCTTTATATACTAGTAAACTTTTATGAAGGTGATTAATTTTACTGATGTATATATTTTTTTCAAGCGAAGCTGCTATATCATTAATCGAATTTATGTATATTTTCTCTTTGGATAGTTTCGACACATAGGATATAAAATTGCTGTCAAACATCAAATAATCAATAATATCATTTATATCTTTTTCTTTATTATAAATTATACAGATAACCGGTGTCAATGATTTCAATGTTTCACTGAGAATTATACCATTTAAATTAAGTATCTTCTTCTGAAAAGTTAATTGATCAATAAAACAACACTTGTTGTCTCCAATCATCGGAAGAAATTTTATTTTATATTCCTCATCAAAACTGTCGCTGTCTAGAAACAGCCCGTCTGTTGAATTCGCAATATTGTAATAAAGAATCTCATTCGGACTCAAAAGAACATTATCGATCGGCAAATAGGAATAATGAATATCGAAGTACTGACAGGCTTCATTATATTTAAAAATGTGAAAATTTTCAAAAGGAACCTGACCTTTAAATTTCATTTCATTCGTGCCATCAATTTCGATATGATTATTTTCAATGTTGACTATAGAATAAAATAGCTTGTGAATTCTTTTTAGCAGCTCATTATACTTTGGGTCTTTATTATTTTTGTTGGAAGTATCGGACAACTCTTCATTATTAGATACTTTATCTACCAGATTTTTCAATTCACTGTTAAATGTTCTTTTTCGGATTTCATTTAACTTATCGTCATCTATTTCATGATTATCATTTTCCATATAGCACTCGCTTATAATGCGAAAAACATCCGCATTGTTAAAATAGCCACAGCTAGACTGTCGATCATTGATCAATTGCCTGACTTTTCGAAATACCATGCCCAGCGTATCTACAAATTACTTATCACTGGAAATATCTTTGTCGCCGGGAAAAGTCAACTAAAACCTGATACCCATTCCAAGAAACGGATACATCGCGATTAATGGCTTTGGAGAAAGTGACCGCATGTAACCATATCCGCCGTGAATGGTCAAAGCACCCAGAGAAAGCCGCAATCCGGCATTAGCATCTACGAATGGTGCGAATTTGGAATCAGTATTCATTTTACCAAAAGGGTTGCCGTCAAATTTTTTAACGTATCCCAACCCTGGTCCTGCGTTAATATCCAAAATAAAGTATCTGGTAAAATGCAGCATTAAATGCGGTTTAAATGCCAGACCATATAGACTTACTTTAAAACGGTCTTCCTCTTTAGCTTTCCATGAACTTTTAGCTTTAGTTAAAAAATAATTTCCTTCCAGAGATAATCCTAAAAAACGTGCAGCCGACTCTTGATTATTGTCATAATAATCATATAGAAAATAAAAATTCGCGAAATCGTCATTTTCAAGAACCTTATTCCAGTCATCTTGTAAAAACATTTTCGCGTAATTGAATCCGATTGACCAGCCGCTGAAAGTCTGATACATTCCAAGATATGGCGACTTAGGAAGTTCAGCGGGCTCTTCCGGCACGTAACGGTTATTAAGCAATATGGAATATATTCCCCCTGAAAGGTCTTCCTCAGTTGCAAAAATTGTTACGCCGGTCTCAGTTGAATTGACGGTGACATATTCTATTTTAGAGATTCTTGTTAAATAAACATACTGATCAATTTTCAAATTATCCGGTGTTGAGGAATATGCCCCTACTATAAGATAATCCGCTGATAGACTGCCTGCCAGCGACTTCATTTTCTCAATGCGGGACCCCTCATCCATAGTTTTAATAATATCAAAAACAACAGGGTTCATCGGTTTTTTTTCAAGAAGATATGTCTGATCCGATTCAACTTTATTTACAGCCAAATCCGACAATATTTGAGAATAATAATTATTTACAGGATTTTTATCATTATTATAATAATCGAAAATAACAACTTTTTCAGGCTTGTAGGGCATATCTTCATTTATATTGTCTTTCTGAGCACGCAGTTGTATCGCTGATAATGTTACCAGCAATACAATCACAATGCTAAGCTTATGTGGAATATTCTGCATTAATTTTAACATAATTATATGATATATCACATGTCCTATATTCAAATTCGGCATTGCCGTTATTCAAATCCACAACAACAACATACTCGGAAGACTTCATAATTTCCGACAACTTGCCTTTGTCAATATCGGCAGGCTGTCCATTTTTTAAAAGCAATAAATCGTCGAAATAAATACATAAATTGTTCATGTCAAACTCCGCCTTCGAATAACCGGCGGCACAGGCTATTCGTCCCCAATTCGGATCATTACCGAAAATGGCTGTTTTCACCAGCAGTGACTCCGCGATAGACTTAGCCGCACATTTAGCATCTGCTGTTGTCTTGGCGTTTACAACGCGGATTTTCACATTTTTTGTAGCCCCTTCACCGTCCTTGACGAGCATATTCGCGAGCTCATCCAGAAGGACAAAAAGACTATTCTCAAACAACTCAAGATCTTCACCGGTTAAATAATCACCACCACGCTGCGAAAGTATTATCGCGGTATCGTTGGTAGACATGTCGCCATCGATTGTAATAGCGTTTAGAGTCCTATCTATAACAGTAGAAAATATTCTGTCAAGATCGTTTTTTTTCACGGGTGCGTCCGTTACTATAAAACCAAGCAGTGTGGCATGAGGCAGTTTCATGTCCGGAGCGATCATGCCGGCACCTTTACAAGTTCCAGCGATGTTGAATTTTCCTTTAGATGTCTCAAAACTATATGAGGTTTCTTTCTTCACAGTGTCGGTTGTCATAATGCACTTCGCGAATAAACTGCCGTTGGTATCTGATAAACTCTTTACAAGTTCCGGTACCGCGGCAATCATTTTATCAACAGGGAGCTGAACACCAATAATACCAGTCGAAGCGTTTAATATAAATTTTTCTGATATCGCGAGTGACTCAGATAGCGTTTTTGAAATCCGGCAAACCGCGTCATAACCGGCAGTTCCGGTACAGGCGTTCGCGTTCGTGGAATTTACAATTATCGCGCAGATGTCATTATCAACATTGTTTTTTGAAAATTCTACCGGAGCTGCAAAAACCTTATTTGAAGTAAAAACCCCGGAAGCCGTGCATGGTTTTTCCGAGTATATTAAACCAAAATCTAGACGGTTCTGATACCTTATACCGCATTCAATCGCAGAAAATTTAAAACCCTTTACAGATGAAAGTCCGCCGTCAATTTTTTTCATAATTACTGAACTCCTAAAAACACTTTATACGCTTTATATGTCATGTATGTATCTATTTTACTCGCCACTTCCCATGGTGAGTGCATATTTAAAAGACCTGTACCGCAGTCGAGAACATCCATTCCGTAACGTGCCATGAAAAGAGCGATAGTCCCGCCGCCGCCCGCGTCTACCTTTCCGATTTCGCCAATCTGCCAGCAGACACCATTCTTATTAAACAGCGAGCGGATTTCCGCGACAAACTCCGCACTGGCATCGCTGCCGCCGGACTTACCACGCGAACCTGTATATTTTTCCAGCACGACCCCGCCGCCGAGAACAGACATATTGGAATTTGGCGCGCTGACATCAGGGAAATTGGGATCGTGAAGCGAGTTGACATCAGCAGACAGCATTTTAGAATTCTGCAGAGCACGGCGGACTGTAATGTCGCTGTAATCACCAGTTTTATAAATTATTTCCGCGATAGAATTTTCAAAGAAAAATGAATCCATACCGGTCTGACCAACAGAACCTATTTCTTCTTTATCGCACAGCAAAACAACTGTTGTATATTCGGGAATACCTGAAATTTCGAGAATGGATTTTAACGCAGCGTAAGCGCAGATTCTATCATCCTGACCATAACCTATAATCATCGACCGGTCAAGTCCAAGTTCACGAGCGTCACCTGATGGAACAATTTCGATCTCCGCACTGTTTAAATCTTCTTCAACTATGCCATATTTCTCATTGAGAATTTTCAGAATATTTTCCTTTGTTTTATTTTTCAATGATGAGTCTTTCAGCGGAATGCTGCCTAATAGAACATTCAGCCCCTCGCCTGTTATTCCTTCAGACATGGTTTTCTTCGCCTGCTCATATCCCAAGTGCGGCAGAATATCGGATATCACAAAAACCGGATCTCCGGCATTATCTCCAATATTTATAGCTACTTTTGTACCGTCCTGCTTAACAACCATTCCATATATTGATAATGGTATTGTCACCCATTGATATTTTTTTATTCCGCCGTAATAATGCGTGTCAAGTAAAGCAAGATCTGAATCTTCATAAAGGGGATTAGGTTTTGCGTCGAGTCTGGGAGAATCAATATGACCGCCGACGATTCGTAAACCGTCCTGAAAAGGTCTGCGGCCAACAACAGTCAGCATAAGCGTTTTCCCGCCGATACTTCTATAATACCGAGCACCTGGTTTAACGGATTTTTCAGAATCGGAAACATCATCTATATTAATAAAATTTTTCTCTTTAGCCATGTTAAGTGCGATATCAAACGCTATGCGTTCAGTTTTGGCTTTACTTAAAAAACCAATATAATCTCTGCAATAGGTTTCAGCTAATATGCGTTCATCATCAGATATTTTATTCCAGCTATTTTCCCGTTCACTGGCGTATAACGATTTGTCTTTTTTTTCTTCAGCCATAATGCCCCTCAATAAATTGTATAGGTCAACGTTAAATAAATTGTAGTTTTTATCAAGATATTTTTCCAACCAGGTAATAGTGCGAATTATTAAACCATGAAATACTTTCATTTATTGCTTGCAGTATTTTTTCAAATTTTAATAGATGTTACAATATTTTTGTATTTATAAATAATGGGGAATAATTAATGAATAACCTTAAATTCTGTAAGTTTTCTGCGAAAATAATCATTTTAACTGTAGTTGCACCGTTAATTGTCGTAATCCTACAGCAGCCGGCTAACGGGAAAATTCTATATAAAATTGATAATACCGGAAGCTCTGACAATTTTCAGATTTATGCGAAATCGAATGGGGAGTTTTACAAATTTTCGGCGAGTGCGGATGATGAAAAAGGCGATACCGACTCCGGCAGCTGGGATTACGAGGGAAGAAAATATAAAATGAAATATGAGATTTCGCCTGTGTACATGGTAGCGTTAAGCGGTTTTGTCAAATGGGATTTTCTGCAGTTCAACGGGCAATAC
>CAYLTM010000023.1:13054-15277 GCA_964386495.1 uncultured Leptospirales bacterium | reverse complement strand
CAAAAAAGGCGGAACCATAGATTATGACTCGGATATTTCCTCGAATCTTGAAAAAAGCAAAATACCATCGGAAATTATAATGCTTGGAATAGATGTCTTTAATATAAAGACTTTCGCGAGAACAGTTAATTTTAATTACGGTACAAGCGAAGTTATTGATGTCGCTACAAAAAAAACTGTTGATAAAGGGAATCTGGATCTATCGATCAAAGAATTCAGTGCGAGATACGATTTTGTCGCTTTTCCAATTTCTATAAAAATGTTTGAAACAGACAAACACAAAACAACTTTCGTATCGAGCTATTTTGTCGGATATAAATACATGGAGTATAGTCTTCCACGAATAGTCTACTATATGGAAGATAAAAATCCTGATGCGGAAATTGATGACTATGTGTATGTATCTGAAACAAAACCTCAACAGATGACCATGGGGACACACATGTTTGGTGTAGGATTAGGTGAATCGGTTCATAATTCAAAAAACTGGATAGAACCAATTATGGGCGGGGCTTTTTATGTCGGCGCGACTAATAAAAACTTAAATTTTGACTCGATTAATAAAAAAGTTTCTCCAAGATTCTATTGTGTAAATTTAAACGGTAAATATGGTCTTTCAATTAAAATTTTCAAAACCGATTTTGTTTCTTCATTACGATTTTATTATGACGGAAACCTTGTATTCTATTCAGCTTCCAGCGATACATCTTTTGCTACTAATAAATCAAAAAAAGACGGCGGTACTAAAAGTTACGACTTCGGCAGCACTGATGTTTATCACGGTTTTATTTTCGCCTTTGACGTATTATTATAGAAAATTTCTAATAATCCATTGATATTAATGGCACTGATTATTTATTTTACTCAATATTTTTTGTCAATTTGAGCTTTTATCTCTTTATGGCACGACATTATAGAAATAATGATTATATTCTTTTAGTATAGTTCACCATTAACTGAACACAATAGTATTGAAAGGAGACCGTTATGATTAATATAATTTCTAAAATCAGGGTCAGAATCATTCTAATAATCTTTACGATCTTTTCGATTTTTCTTATGTCATGCGGTAGTGATAGCGGCTCATCAACAAAAGATACCGTCCAGCCGGAAACAGGCGACACGGGTTATGAGATTCCAGCTCCAGTCAATGAAGCATCATCTGCAGGTCAGGAAAAACAACAAGAATCAAATTCTGGAAAAAATTATTTACCAGCACATTCAAATGTTGTCGACAGTACAATTAACACTGGAACCAATCCTGGTGAAATAGTTTTAAGCTGCACATTACCGGACTCAAGCGGCATTGAAAGCGTGGAAATCTGGCGTGGAAAAATTCCTGACATCACATTCACGGTATCGGATGACGGGACATCTGAAAACGGACAACTGGAAGCTTCTTTAACCGCATCGGCATCACAAAACATTTCGCATACTATAAGCGATCTCTTAGACGGAAGCCGATATTCCTTCATTGTCCGAGTAAAATATTCTGATGGTCTTTACAGCACCGGAATTATCCTTCGCGGTCAAACTATATCTTTTGAAAGTCAGCGGGATATGCAGATTGTTGTTAAACCCGCGGGCGGTATAACCATTTCATGGCTTGGTGCTACAGGATTCGGAAGCACTCCAAGCGGATACAAACTTTATAGAAGCGATGAGCCCTTTAATAATGGAGTGAGTTCCACAATGGTATTAGTCAGCGAAGGAACCGCTGATGTGAAAAGCATTGAAGACACTGTACCAGACACAACGAATGGAATGATCTATTACTACAAGGCTGTGTATATATATGATGATTACGATAACCATGAAAGTGCCGGTTCTTACGGACAGATAAACTATAACAGCGTGGTAACCTCGCCTGTAGAACTGACTAGCGTGCGTTGTCTTAATGGATCAATAACCATAGATTGGAAGAACCCCGATATAATGACGAATAATGAGATTATTGTATATAAATCCTTGATTGAGAATTTTACCCATACGACTCTTGAAAAAGAAATTATCTATAATGGAACTGGAAATTCAACCGGGGCAATACCTGTAACTAAAGATATAAAATACTATTACGCGGTATATGTTAGAGATACTGCTGGAAATAACTTTTCCAGCCCTATCAGAATTACAAAAACTTCATGGGACATGAAACCTGTACAAAACAGTACTATTTACGGCGACCTTCACCGTAATAATATTTTTTGGGATCTTCCTGATGGT
>CAYLTM010000023.1:7023-12999 GCA_964386495.1 uncultured Leptospirales bacterium | reverse complement strand
GACGCACTTTGAAAGGTGCTGCCGATAACTGGTCTATCGGCAGCTACATTCACTCATCATCATCCGACAAAGATTTTTCCGATGGTAAACATTATTATTCTATATATGCTGTTTATTTCGACGGCGTTGAGTTCATCCGTGCTGACAGACAGGACAATCTTCTGGCAGCTTATTCTCTTTCTCAAAATGATTACGACCTCTGGATATCTCAAACATCATCAGTATATCCCGATGAAATTGAAACAAACGGCGGAGAGCCCAACACTTACAATTGGGATCAGTACATTTACATATCATCGAATACATACCGGCATCCTGGAGCGGTAATCCGCTATACCCTCGATGGAAGCGAGCCTGATGTCAACTCGGAAGAATATACCAGACCATTTATTATTCCCGCAGACGGAACTTTATATACGGTTAAAGCGGCTCTATTCAACAGCGATAGAGAAAAAATCAGTGAGACGATTCAGTCTCAGTATAAAATCAACTATAACGCTTACAATAATAATTTTAAGATTATTGCCAAAAACGGCAGTACTGTTTTAACTACGGATGACGGAAATATTAATTACCATAGTTCGCAAATTACTAATTTCCATGTAGAATACAAACCCGTCTGCGGAGAAGTCTTTTCTGTTTATAAAAAAGCTGTAACAGGAACAATCGCCGCAAGTGAAAGTCTTGGCGGCCCATCAGGATATTTATCCGCGTTTGCATCGGTAACACCGACAATACTTGCTGACAACAGTGTAATCAACAATGCGGTAATTGAAAATGCTCATCAAACAACCGCTGTAACATCATGGCAAATAGACGACGCTGTTGGTAAAGATAACGGGGGGATGATGTCACGCTTCGCAGTAAGACTTTCGATAGCAGGCAGACCTTCTACTGTAAACAATAATCTAATCGATGGAGAAAATCTAAAACGTGCAGATTGCACAGTCGTATATCCGCAGCTGTCGATAACTAATTTAGATATGTTCGAACGGCCGCTTATGACTCCATATCTTTGGACTAAACAGGAACCGGTAGCTGTAATGAACGTTAAATCAAAAGATTTTTTCACAGAGGACGAATCTTTCAGAAACAACATTCGAGTGTTCTTTAATGTTCAATATGCCGCTAAGAACTTTCCTTACGGTGCAAGCGGCGATACTTACGGAAATCCGTCTTCCTACAATATAAGATGGCAGGGAACGTTAAGTGATCCAACCGGTATTGAAGAAATTTACAGCCGCTCAGGAAATGCCATACAGCTTATTAAAGTCGATCCCCTGCCTAAGTCTCTCGACGCTGATATGCCGGAAAACTGGAATGGAAAAAAATGGTATTTGAATGAAAATAATACATATGCAAACTATCTTCGCACAATCACGCCGTCAGACGGCCAGCTCTTTCATCAAATCGATAATCCTTATGACAGCGCGAAAATCGGTGAAAAAGCGCATACAGATAATATTGCAGCTGTCGGTACTCTCGACGAAAAAGCTTTCAGAACGGTTCTTCGTTTTCGTGCTCGTGCAGTTGAGGACGGTTACCGGACATCAACTGTTGTGAAAAGTTTTGAATCAACAGACGCGTCAACATTCGACACAACTACAAGGGACACTATCAGCGAAACCGGTAAACCAACTGTGGCGGGAATTCCCCGTTTCGAAAATGGAACGTCATCAAAAACAAGCGACTTCCCTTTAGCATACAGGTCTTATCCAATAGAAGTTTGCGAGCACCATGAAGGATGGACAACAGAAAATCGACTAAGCATCAACTGGTACGAAAAACATGGCATCAAATATTATGGAGCGGGACAGGGAATGACAGGAATTACCAACGCTAAAAATGAACGTGATGATTCACGATTCAAAAACTTTAATCCCAATAACAAAAAACTTCTTGTTTATGTTCACGGATGGCAGCCAACTGCAAGTTACGAAATACCTGGTTATGAACCCGGCAGCGGTTACATGGAAAACATAAGTAATCCTACAGACCTTGCCAGTTGGAAATCCATATATGGTGATCCTAAAGTAAACCCTTCAACAAATTATCATCAGAGAGAATGGGTTGCAGACCACTGGCACGCGAAAGGATACAACTTCGCGGTATTCAACTGGAACAGATATTCCAACAGCTCCAGAGAATCTACCATCGGTGGAATTAGTTCCGGCGTTCAGGTTCCCGGACCATCAGAGTCGAAGGTATGGTTTCCTACAGGCGGACATGGCATGGCTTTCTTTAAAGAAAATACTGTTAAAAAAGGAGCGTGGTCAAGTGTGAGAGACAAAGCATATTCTGATTCAATTCGCTCGGCAAATATGGGGCTTGTACTTGCACAGGATATTCTCGACTCTATACCGGAAGGAATTGAACCAGAGCTTTTTACAATTGCGGCACATTCACTTGGAAATAACACCGCCATAAATGCGACATACAAACTGTATATGAAGGTTCGCGATAACAAATTAACGATGCACAGAGTTCCCGACAGAATAGATCTTCTCGACCCATACTATGGAACTTTAACTACAGGCACAGATAGTGATACCAACAACACACCGGGTTTAACTGACGCATTATTCGAAGCAAGTTATAGCTGTAGATACATTTCTGGTGTGACAGACAGTTTATATTCGGATGTTCTTCACCATTATGCACACATTCCAATACAGTGGTACAGAACTTCTGCATTAACGCAGCCTCAAACAAACAGTGAAAATGATCCTAATTATAGATTTTTCGGCAGAGTTAATTTTCAGAAAATGTATTTTGCAACAGGGTACTGGACTAAATCGGGCTGGAACAGATCCCTCGATGGTGGTTACATTAAAGTAGATGAACAGTCTTATACAATGGCAGTTGCAGGTATAGACACTCCTCATTTAAATGGAGATCTTCATAGCGAAGCACATGCATGGTTCTTTAGAAGTATTCAGAGAAACGATTCTGATGCGAGTGTTGTTATTTCAGCTAGCGTTCCTCCAGCAGCATTATGGAACCGTTTGAACGCTTATAGATTTACTAACACAGATAGTCCAAATGTTGGATATCAGTGGTTTGAAATGCAAGGTCATCCTGATAATGATGCACATACCGGAAATCAAACAGTTTCAGTTATTGATGATGAGTTTATTATCCGGACAGGTGTACAATATGGATTCAATTGGATGTGGTCGGGATTACAAAAGTACGCAAGCGGAAGTCCAGGCTGTATGAATTACTAGATCGAAAAACTCCGCTTTAAAAAATGCGGAGTTTTTAAAACAAAATACTATTTACCGCTGCTTATATTATTATTTCTAATATTCTCTCTATACTTTATAGCTGTTGTACCTAATGTATTGTAAAATGCTCTATAAAATGTTCGAAGACTTTCAAATCCCGAATCGAAAGCAATTTCTATGACAGATTTATCAGTCGCGGTTAAAAGCTCCACGGCTTTCTGAACACGCAATTCATTTATATAGTCACTGATTTTTTTTCCTGTGTAAATTTTAAACTGTTTTCCAAAATACGCCGGAGACAATCCAACATTATCCGCCAGGCTGTCACGGGTAATTTCATTTTGATAATTTGAATAAATATAATCAATAGAGTTTTTCAACTTGATTTCAATTTCTGGATTTATAATGAAATTCTTTTTTACGACATTTGATTTCTCATTAATACTGATTATTACAGCTTCGTCGATTTCTACAGGATTTTCGTTAAAATATACAGTTTTATTAAGTTTCAAAGAATTTCCCAGTGTGAAGAAATACATAATCGGAAAAATTATTAACGAAATAGTAATACCAAATATTACAAGTACTACTAATTTTATGCTTACATGATTAATGCTTTCAAGATACTTCTCTAACTTTATTCCAGTGAATAGTCTATCGGGCTTTAAACCTCTTCCATAGATAAAATAATTCTCTTTATTAATCTGAGCAAAATATCTTTTACCTGAAAGCGTTTTATGAATTGGAATAGAATTCTCTTTAATAAGAATCTGTCGTAACCCCGGAAGACAATCCCAGACAACCATACTTGAATACGACGAAATCACTTCATGGATGGCTGGATATACTAAAGACAATTCTCCATTTTTATCGGAGATGAAAAATGAATATCCGCTATTATTAAGACTTTCTACTGACAATTGGTTTATCGGATTGTCTGAATTTATTAAAGATAAATTCATTACAGCATTCTTATCAAAGGTTTCATTGAAATTTTGATAAAGGATGGAAGCGGCAAGATTAATTATTAACAAAGTACTGCATATTCCAAGACCAGCTACTTTATAACGGTGATGGACAATATGCACACTGCTTTTAAAATAATTAAACACATACAAGATATATACTAAAAAGTATATAGAAGATATACTAATATCCGATTTATCTGACAATCCTAATTGTGTAGAAAGCCAAAAGTTATTTACAAAATACAATATGGAAATCAAACCAAAATTTCTTACTGAAGAAGCGTCATTATTTGAAGGGGAAAATATTGTCTGAATAATGTTACGATACAGTCCTTTGTGTTTACTATTAAACGAATTAATTTTAAAAGCCTGTCTAAATGAAACAACGATAATATGAAGATTAATAAAAACACCAACAATAGATAACATTGTTGAATAATTATTCGTTGAATAGAAAAATGATGCCGGATACGCTATGGAATTATTAACACGGTAGAAATACTCGGCAATTGAAAAAAACAGTAATAACGAATATACGAAAGTCGCAATTTTTTTTTCTTTTTTAAAAATTAAATCCGGATGACTATATGCAAAATTATTTAAAACCAATAAACCGGCTGTAGAGGCTGCTGATATGATCCACCCTATAGAACCAAACTTGTTAAAAAAACTGTAAGCGATAAAATATCCGCTGTGATACAAAAAAGAAAAAAGAAAAAATAATCCGAGATTTACCGAACGGTAGCTTCGGTGGCGGGTTAATATAAAGACTGAAAGAATCAGACAAATCAGCATTGCCAGTAATTGGCTAAAAGCAAAATTAGTAATAAGCATAGATCTTACACACTCATTTTATGAATAAAAGATAGACACAGCCGCTTGGAATAACAACATATTTAATAACCGGCACCTACCGAGACTCCAACTAATACTCCCGATGGGTAATAATACGAAATTAATATTTCTGTCATAAGAATATCATATACATCAATTCCAAATCCGCCAAAAATTTTTGGTTTCAATGTAGTCTGTCGAGCAGATGTAGTTGATTCTTCCATTTCAAACACAGCTTCAGATATCACAAGGCTTTTATCAATCGGCTGAAAATCTAAAGTAGTATCTGAATCAAAAGTGATGTTTGCTTTTGTAACAGCCAAATCAAAACCAAAACCTGCAAATAGATTCAAAAAATATAGAAAGTTGACTGACGACGAAATTTCTGCGGGAAAAACATAAGAATCAGAATTAATCATCTGATCAAGATCATTGGTCATTTTAAATGTACCAAAATTCTTTTCAAATTTAGTAAAACTTTTCGAAACAGTTTTAGAATAAGTTATTTCATTATATGTATATATCATGCCAGTATTAATAGTAACCGGTCTTACTTTAAATAAAAAAGACTTTCCTACATCTACTTTACCAATCTCATCTGTTAATTTATAAAGAGCACCAAAACCAAAAATTCCGCCTTTTGCATTAAATTTATCAATATAATTATCGTTTCTATATCCAAACTTTGTCCACAAATTCAAATCTTCAAAGATAGAACCTGGTGCGAAAGTTTTTACAGGAACAGTCAGGTTTATAAGTGACGCTCCGACCGCAAAACCAAAATAGGAATCACTACCATCATCAAGGTCTTTACCAATTTTTTCTAATTGATCTTTAACACCATCTTCATCCGGAGGTAATTGTGCTGACGCGGCTAATCCAAAACCAAGCGAGAAGTATTCAACACTAGTATTAGTATATAAATTTCCCGAACTGGAAACAAAAGA
>CAYLTM010000023.1:0-6980 GCA_964386495.1 uncultured Leptospirales bacterium | reverse complement strand
TCATACGGAGAAGCATCTGATCAACTGCAATCTTCATAACAATATTTGCTTCAGGGATGTTTTCAATCTTAGGGTACTCTTTCACAACTATTTTCCCGGCAAAAAGAACTGAAGCTAATGATATAAAATATACAGAAACGATTATTTTCAAATGATTAGTATACATATTAATAACCCTGATTATTGATGCTCAACCAATCCAGCAAATTAAACCAGCGGCTGAGTTTTATTATTACTCGCATAACTATTGAATAATAATGATAGACGAATCAGGTAATCCCGCCGTAGTATGCACCTTCAATACCATAGAACGGTATTTAACTTTGTTAGCTGTTAATACGATACAAAAGTAGTTATCACCGTTTATCAGATTTATCCGAAATGCCTTAATAGTTTTTATCTGCTCACTGGTGACCTTATCCAGAATGAGATGATTCTTACCATTCAGCCAAGTCTCAACGGTAAAAGAAATTTCCGGAACAGCCTTAGATCCGGTTATACTTGACGGCAATTTTACGCTGGTTACATCAATACTGTTTTTATCGGTATTATTAAGCTGTGCGGAGTCTTTACCACTGACCGTTTGACCATCGATTGTTATTTCTGTTTCCTCGACAGTCGCATCCTCCGGAAAATCCGGCTGCTGCTTCGCTTCACTATCAATCTGCTGTGAAAGAGTAACCTTTCCACTGTCTGAGGTTTCAACATCACTGCAAGCAGTAAAAATAAGACTAGTCGCCGCTATGATTAGAGTAAGAATTATAGTTTTCATTGACCACACCCCCTCTTCATTATCATACATTATTAAGAAATGTTGTAAAATTTTGCAAGCTATTTTTAAAGTTGCGGAAAAAACACAAAAAGGTGTAAATTTTTTTTGGGTAAAAATATTTTAAAAAACTTCATTAATAATTAAGTTCATTGTCATATCTAGCGATAGCGAAAAATCTTTCCTTAGAAGAGATAGATTTCTCCTCATTAGCATTCGTCGAAAGGTCATCAATTAGTTTGAGCTCCAATAATACCCTAAATAAAATTCTCACCCGTTTCCAAAGTCAATAAAATATTCAAAAATACTTGACATAAAATAACGATAATTCAAATATACAGAAGTTAATTTAATTAAAGATTTATTGAGAGAAATATGGATATAACAATTCGAGACAGCGGCGAAAAAAAGTTTATTGCGGTAAATGGCGAAATAGATCTTTTTAATGTGGCTGATTTTAAAAAAACGCTGTTTCAGCTAACCGAAGGCGAGTTCTCAAGTATAATAGTAGACATGAAGAATGTTTCTTATATTGATTCATCAGGTATAGGGGTTCTTGTAGCCGGACAAAAGAAAATGCGTGCCCACAGCGGGCAGTTTGCACTCGTAAATGTTGGAGAGGATGTACATAATATTTTAAAATTGGCGACTCTAGATAAATTTTTCAAAATTTACATGAACGAGAGCGAAATTTTATAGAAGGTGTATTCTTACTATTTAAAAATCATTTAAATTAATTCTTTATTTATGCTATTAAGACCTCTGGAAATTACTTTTGAATTTTCAGAGGATTCATTTCATTAAAGGTTTTCTTGACAAACAGCTCTGTATATCAAAAACAAATTTCAGATGAGCTCATAAATTTGCCGCGTTTAATTCACGCGAATTATCTCTTTCTGGCTGCTCCTCTCTTCGGAGCAGATGATCTAGATGATTTATCATTTCTTTTATTTTCTGCCGGTTTCCCGCTTTTCGGGCTAGAACTCTTTTTACTCAAACCTGATGTCTTTTTGTAATTAGTTTTAGTTACCGGACTCTTAACAGATTTTTTTCTTCCTGAAGAATCCCTTTTAGGTTTGCCGATTATTTCAATTTCAATAGGAATCCCCTTTAGATTAAACTCCTTCTGAATCTCCTTTTCAAAATAACGAACAGCGTCCGTACGGAATTTTTCTGCACTGTTAACAAAAAATTTAAACCTAGGAGGAGTCATATCTACCTGTGAAGCGTAGTAAATTTTAATTGTACCGCCTAAACCTGGAAGTTTAGGAAATTTCTGTAAACGCTGAAGAAGCTTATTCAATTTCGATGTTTCAATTTTCTTCTTAGTATTTTCAGCAAGCTCACACGCGGTTTTAAGAAGTTTATTGATACGGACTTTATCTTTCGCGGAAACAGAAATCACAGGAAAATCATTTGTCTTAAAAAATGTATGCGATAAATAACTTTTATAATCATCAATAGTCTTATTATCTTTTTCCAGCATATCCCATTTATTGATGACTATAATTATTGGTCGGCGAGCTTTCATTATTTCATCAGTAATCTTTTTATCAGTTTCAGTAATCCCGTCTATAGCGTCAATAAGGTGCAAAACAACATCACAACCTGATATAGCAGTTAAAGTTCTCGTTAGAGAAAAATACTCAACAGCATCTTTGATTTTACCTTTACGTCTAATACCGGCAGTATCAATAACTTCGATCTTTTTGTTTTCAAAAGCAAAAACATCATTAACGATATCTCTGGTAGTACCGGGGATATCAGAAACGAGAGCTCTCTCAAAACCCATAAAGGAATTCAACAAGGTAGATTTCCCGGCGTTAGGTTTACCTACAATAGCGATTTTGACATCAATGTTAATTTGAGGATTCTTTAACGGCAGGAATGATACAATCTTATCCATCAGCATGTCGATGTTTCTGTTGAACTTTGATGATATAGGCAGAAGCTCTGCAATACCAAGCTCATAAAAATTCGACATGTTGGCATAATCTTCAATGTTATCCATTTTATTAACAGCTATAATAACCGGAACATTCAGCTTTCTGGTTATATTAATCAGCTCATGATCATAATTTTGGAGAAGCGGATTTTCAAACAACAAAATAATTACGGATGATTTTTTCAAATGATTAATTGCGTTCGTTATAATGTCATTAGACAACTCACTTTCGGAAGGAAGATCAAGACCTGGCGTATCTGACAGAACAAAGGATTTCTCATCAAGCTGCACCACACAGTTCAAAATATCACGAGTTAAACCAGGCACATCGCCTACAATAGCCTGCTTATTCTTAATCAGCAGATTAAACAACGTAGATTTTCCGACATTACGCCGTCCGATAATTGATACGATAGGAAGGTTGAAACTCATTTAGTTCTCCATGAAATATATTAACGAATAATCGTTATTAACAAAAACATTTTTACTCATTTTAAATGCAATAACAATTTATTGAATGAAAAATCAAGAAAGGTGCCACTTGTTCAACAAGATAAAAGAGATAGTATTACACGGTAACGACCTTCAGTATACATTATCTTAGATTATCATAATTGTTTTGGAGATTAATTCTACTTTTCAAAAACAAAAAAAGTTTTTAGCTCCTCCAATTGCGGGGAATTGATTATCTAGCTATTACTTTTTTTAAAAATACAATTATTCACCGGTAACTATTTACTTGTTTAAAATAAAATTGCAAAAAATTTTCATAATTTTTATAAATTAAAAATTTTTTTCTTGCATTTAATCGATACCTTCTATCACTAATACATTAACAAACTCAATTCTGGGAGGGATCATATAATGGCAGGAAAAACTGTAAAACAGCTTGAAAATGACGAAAAAAGATTGTCGGCAAAAGTTCAGAAGTTAACTAAAGAACTAGCTGATTCTAAAAAATTAGTCGCTGACCTTAAAGCTGAGATCAAAGAAAAGAAAGCAACCGAAGCTAAAACTAAAAAAGCTGCTCCAAAAAAGCCAGCTAAAAAGTAATTAATTTCCGGTTAAAAGAGGGAGAGTTTCTCCCTCTTTTTATTTAAATCACCTAAACGAAACTCTCCAAAAAAACTAACTCAAGAAAATGATCAAACATACCGATAATAAATTATATAATAATACCATGTTGGAAACAAAATGATAAATTTTAAACAACGTAAACAACGCTTATTCGAGGACATAAACGACATTGATGAGATATTTCAATTATTAAAAACAAAGTTTTTTAATAAACCTATGACAATAAAATATGATGTTTATGAAAGAGCCTTGCAAATAAACGATTATGATGAAACTGATAAAACAGTGAAAGCCGTAACCGATGAAACATTCGAAGTTGGTGACGATAAAACAATAATGGTAGCGGGATTACTGGATAAATATTTTGAAGTTGATTTTGAAGTAACTGAAACATACGGACCAGGATATTTCAAATGTGCGATAAAAAGTGCGAGAAGAGCCACAACGGGAAGACAGGATCTTCGTTTTAAGGTAAAAGAGGGAGATGCGGCGGCGACAAATTTTCGCGTATCGAAGCATACAATAGATCTATCATCATTAAGCATACCAACAAGTATAAAGGTTATACTGGATCAATACACTTCCCAGAAAAAAGACAAATACGATATTTTCGAAACAGGATACTTTAACTCGGAAGATCCGATAATTAAGCATATTAAAAAAACAGGTCAGAGTCTATTCATTGAAGATATGAATATTGAATCGTCTTATACCCCATTGAATGATGATTTCATAGACATGAAATCTGTACTCGGCGGTACATGGGTAAAGTATGTATCAATGAGCCGCGAAAAAGGATATAAGTCAATGATGATTGTCCCGCTTCTATACTTGACAGATACTGAACAATCGATACCATTCGCTTATATAAAGGCGATATCAAAACAAAATACATTTAACATCGAAAATATTCTAGGGATCAAAGAAGAAGCATTCAAACTTGTTGACCGTATTCGGGAAGCTAACACTGTCCTAATTGATAAAAAACAAAAACTTGTAGATATAAGCCGCGGCGGTGCGCGCATAGCAATTACTGATGATGAATTAAAACGATACATGGTGAAAACAAAGGGATTTGTTTTTGATCTTGTATTTAAACTTCAGCAGCCGATTACGATTTATGGGGAAATAAAGTTTTCCGGTCTTGATGAAAACAATAATGTTGTTATAGGGCTCAGTTTCGCGGGCAACAGTTCACGCAAAAACGAAATGACTCATCTATATTCTCTTCTGAAACCTATGGAGCTTGAATACAAAAAAAGGCTGATTGCCTCTATGAAGGCCAGACAGGGGATAAAATAAGCGGATATTACTAACCAGGTTATCTTTTTCGTAGATGTTTCAGATTCTCGTTATATTTACGATACCGAAGAATACCGATAGCTATAATAATTGGACCAGCGATTAAACATATAATTCCTACAAAAGAAAACCACCTGTGTGTTGAAAAATGTATTATCGATACACCCGCGATAAGTAACGATATTCCTGAACGCAAATAGGCCAGAAGAGTACGCTCGTTAGCAAGAAGAGTTCTATCAAGAGCAAGTTCATCACGCAAAATGAGGTCTTCCTTCCGGTAATTAATATAAGGCATATTATCAACAATGTTTTTCTTCATGGAATCCTTTCAAAAGAGTAATATAGTTTTATAGTTATTCAGACTATCACTTTACGTTAACAGGCTGATCTAGTACATAAGGCGGTAACAAAAATTCTCAAGGTTTTCGACATAAAATAAAATTTAGGCAGGCGAAATAATCACCCGCCTAAATGAGTAAAACATCAAAAAAAGCTGGTTATTCCGGAAGCGACAGCTTATTATCATTTTTGAAATCACCAAGAGCTTTAACATATTTGGTTCCTGCGTCATCGGTTGTAAACATGGTAAGATTGTTAACCTGTGAACCGTAACCTTTAGCATCGCCTGCAGCAGCTAATAACTCATTATAAGTACTATACCATTTTATAGTAGAAAAATCGGAACTTGTCGCATCAGCTTTAATTTTGTACCATCCGCAAGGTGTTGTAGATGGTGTATCCGGCATCATATATTCTTCTTTCCATCCGTCACCTTTATTAATTAACGCCTTAAACTCAAATATCATATACTCATCTGTACCTTTGCTTTTACCGGCTCCTCGTAATGACCAGAAATATTTAACAGCACCACTGCTGCCTTCACCATAGTTGCAAGCTAATACTTTAAAAGAATTTTCTAAAGTGTTTCCGTTAACCCATACTCTTGGCGCATAGAGCCCGTTTGCGTTTGGACCTGTAGAACCATATTTTACAAGATAATTCAAATCCATAACCAGCTCTCCAGTCGCGGAGTTAAGGAAAAAATAAGTAATATTAGATGATTTGGTATCAACATTTTCTACCATATTAGTAGCGATCAATAACTGATAAATATCGCCTTTAATATTGCCTGCCCAGGTTGCCGAGCTTTTATCTTTTTCAACCATCGTACCACCTACAGAATAAAGTGCACTACCTCCTTCAATAAGGCTTATTGTTGGTGAAATATTAACAGGTTTAGAAAATTCTTTTGATTTATAATTAGAATTATCATCACTACCCATATATGATGCCGCAAGTTCTAGATTCTTAAGACAGGAATAAAGGCTTACCCAAATATTAGAACCGTCAACTTCTTGTTGCATCGTTTCGTCAGGCCGCTCTGTATCGAAATCTTTAAATGTTGAATAAATAGCTTTTAATCTTGAAGAATTCAGAGTTTTTCCCATTTCAGCCAGCGTTCCATAAGCAGTTTTTGAGTTTTTATCATTTTTAAACTTTGGAGCTCCCTTTTTAGATTCTTCTGTTAAAACCTTTGAGCTGATTTTAACATTAGCCGAAGACTTAGATGAGGAATTATCATCGAAGCATGTAGCAAATAAAGTGAGTAGAATACCTGAGAGAAGTAAACTGACAAGAAACCGTGTTTTTTTCATAATAGCACTCCTTTTAAATTTTAATTGGTAAAAAATAATTTAAGCTGAGCCCTGCAATAAGAGTAATTTTTAGCACTAAACGACGCACAACACTTTACTCCAATAACCAAAAGGCAAATATCCAATAATATGTTTGGTTATGTCAAATATAATTTTCTATAATGTTTAAACAAAGAACCCGAATTCAATGTTGAAATGCAACAGATATTTTCGAAATAGCTTCAGAGGGTGT
>CAYLTM010000022.1:32066-37845 GCA_964386495.1 uncultured Leptospirales bacterium | reverse complement strand
GAAGCGTCTGAAAGTTATGATGGATTTTCAGTCTTGTCATCATGTCGGTGGTCGCGAGTTCATATAGATATGAATTCTCAATCGCTATACTTGCCAGTGACGATATATCCATTAGATAACTATTTTCTTCTTCTGAAAACTGCTGTTCATTAATACGCTCGCCGAGTATAATCAGCCCCTTGAGCTTGCCTTTAAATTTTAATGGAACTATTTTACAGGGATTGACCGCCTTTAACGTCTGCGCGGCACGACAGTCGGCATCGACCTTTTCCAACAACTCATCCAGAGTCCAGCATCTGTCTTCTCTGCCGATAACCTTTATTAAATCCGAACTTGATGGGATTACATACTCGATTTTGTGATCGAGATCAAAACCTTTGTAATTTCTATGGAGAGCGAAATAATCATCCTCAAAATCCTTTTTCAGGAAAATACCGGCTTTTATCATCTGCCCCATGCAGGTCAACAATATTGAATCTATTAATACATTATATTCTAATGTGGAATTAAGTCCCTTGCTTATTTCAAGCAGCTGTTTTAAGCCGTATATTTTCTGTTCAAGTTTTCCGATATAGAAATCTTTATCTTGTGTCATCAGTTACTCACCGGATCTTTCAGTAATTCCTTCAAATCTATGCGTCCGTCATATATTGCCTTGCCGATAATACAGCCCTTAACGCTATATGTGCTCAGTTTGCGGACATCTTTAATAGAGGATATTCCACCGGAAGCTATTAGTGATATTGCCGGAAATTTTTTCAGGATTTTATCAAATGATGAATAATTCGGCCCGCTAAGCATACCATCTGTTTCAATATCAGTGTAAATTATTTCATTCACACCCGACCGCATAACCTCGGAAATAAGATCGACAGCATCAATATCTGTTACATTAAGCCATCCCTTTGTGGCCACCTTGCCGCCCCTTGCGTCGATTCCAGCAATTATGTATTTCGCGAAATTCTTAATAATATCCTTAAAAAAACTTTCAGCAGCTGCCGTGCCGATTATTATTCTCTTAACACCGGCTGTCAAATATTCTTCAATGGTATCTGCGTTTCTTATACCGCCGCCTACTTCAATCGGAACGGTTAAGCTCTTCGCGATCTGTTTGACAATTTCCATGTTTTTTGGTTTCCCGTCAAAAGCTCCGTCAAGATCGACAACATGTATAAGCTTGGCACCCTGTTCCGCGAACAACTTAGCCTGTTTTACCGGATCATCACTGTAAATGGTTTCTTTATCAGGATCACCCTGCAGTAAGCGGACGCATTTTCCATTTTTCAAATCAATTGCCGGAATAATCAGCATAATGCCTCTACAAAATTTTTAATTATCTTCAAACCATTGTTATGACTCTTTTCAGGATGAAACTGAGCCGCAACCAAATTTCCCCTCGCAGCTATACTACAGAAGGATTCATTTTCATACTGAGTCTCGCCGGAAAAAAACGATAAATCCTCGATAACAGGATAGTATGAATGTATAAAATAAAAATATGAATTATCGTCAATACAATTTAAAAATTTAGTTTCATTTCTATAGGCGACGGTGTTCCAGCCCATATGTGGAACTTTCTTGTTTTTATCGCTGAATTTTACAACTTTACCTTTTATAATGCCCAGCCCGTCAGTCATTCCAAACTCTTCACTGGAGGAAAATAACAGCTGAAAACCAAGACATATTCCCATAAAATATCCATCATCAGCTATATGCTTTTTTATCGGATCTATCCAGCCGTCCCTCGTAAGATTTTCCATCGCCTGTTTAAAAGCTCCATCACCAGGCAGGACTATCGCTTTTGATCCTTTTATATCATCCGGATTTTTAATAAGCCTCACATCCGGCGTATATAATTCAAACGCTTTAACCACTGACCGCAGATTTCCCATTCCGTAATCTATAACAGATATCATTTACAGAACCCCTTTAGTAGATGGTATCGTTCCAATATTTTTGTCATTTATACTATACGCCGTATAAAGTGCGACGGCAAAAGATTTATAGATAGATTCATGAATATGATGCCTGTTATCACCGTACAATAAATTTATATGCAGCGATATTTCCGCGTTAATCGCAAACGATTGAAAAAACTCATTAGTCAACTCTTCATCGTATGTTTTGATATATCCGTTGAGTTTAACACCGTTATATCTGTAATACCCCCTGCCGGAAATATCTATCGACACGGAAGACAAAGCTTCATCCATTGGAACAGACGCTGTTCCAAAACGGGTAATACCTTTCTTATCACCAAGCGCCTTTTTGAATGCGGTTCCCAGACAAATACCGATATCCTCAACCGAATGATGATCATCTACATTTGTGTCGCCGCTGCATAACAGATCGATTTTCATTTTACCATGTTTGGCGACCGCTGAAAGCATGTGATCAAAGAAATCGACACCACTCTTTATTGAAGATGGAGCGGATGAATCAAGTTCGAGTGTTAAACTAATATCTGTTTCGTTAGTTTTTCTAAGAACTTCTGAATTTCGCATAATTAATAATCCATTCCTATACTAAATGTAATTTTTTTATCTCCAAACTCTTTTAAATAATATGGCCATGCAAAGTCAAGCTTAAAAGCTACAGACGGCATTATATTAAATCTGAATCCGAATCCAGAGCCTGTTTTAAAATCTTCAAATTTCCCATCACTCATAAAATCATAACTGTCGTTCCACACTGAACCATTATCGAGAAAAACCGCCATACCGAATCCGCCTATTCTAACTGGGATTATTCCCAGCTCAATACTTCTAATTAGAATAAATCTCATTTCAGAATTCAGCATCAGCATATTTCTGCCCGTATAAGCGAAAAAAGGATGACCACGAACAGTATTATATCCGCCTAACGAATATAAAAATGGATTATCATTCGATGAAAAGATATGCCCGCCGCTGAACCTGAAAGCGAATATTAATCTGTACCATATAAAATAATATTTTCGCAAATCGAAATCTATCGATGAATACGTATAACCTTTATCCGCGACATCAGCCGCGACAGTTCCGGTTACAGAGCCTCTTGTTCCATCTAGCGGACCGATCATCGAATACAAAACCGTATCATAAACAATTGAATTTTCTATTCGCAGAAAATCAGTATTCACATTTTCTTTCGCAGATTCAGTTGTGTAATTCTGTAGAAATCTATAACCGCTCACAGTCGTGTCATTTCTGAAATACCTTGTAAAGGGATAGGACGCACTAAGATACCCTCCCCTCTTGCCGATATAGACAGTATCAAGATATGGATAATTTATCAGATCATTAATTCCTTCGAGGGTATAAATTCCATGCGGCAGACTGTACCTGTATACTCCTGTGCTGATGTCCCATCTGTATTTTAAAAAATAATAGCTTACCGCGAAATTCAATTCTGATCCATAGTCCTGATACCGAATGAATTCCATCGAAGTTACAAGTTTGTGATTACCAAGACAATCAGAAAATCCCGCTGACGCGAATCCTGCGAGATCAAATCCCAAAGTTCCGCCAATCAAAAACATAACATAGTCATTATAAATATTGAAGCGGTACGAGGTTATTTGCGAGTCATCATAATTATAATATGATCCTGCGAATTCTTTCTCATCATTTATTGTTTCGATATCCGCGTCGGCAGGAGTATTTTTTTCAGCCGGCGAATTATAGTCACGAATAAATATATCATAGCCAAGATGCTGGTATGAAGTATAGGCTATCGTTTTTTTTTGACTGTCAACCCTCGGATTGAAAACACCATTCAATACAGATGTTAATTTTTCGTCTGTCCGGTTTTTTAGATTATACCTGTAAATGTTAAAGATTCCAGTTCTGTTCGACACATAAATTATATCACTGCTGTCCGCCGTTATCTCCGGCATGTAATTTATTCCACTCGAAGCGATAAGTCTTTCCCTTTTCAAAGTATCCGTGTTGATTACATCAATATTATAATTCATAGAGTCATATTTTTTATTCTGGTTGCTGTTAGTCGAAAATACAACCTTTTTATTATCAGCAGAAATCACCGGATGCATTTCCGTGAACAGATCGTTTGTAAGCCGACTAAGCTTTTTCTCATTCAAATTATAAAGATAAACATCCAGAGAATAATCTGTCTGCCCAATAAAAACGATACTTGATTTGTCTCCTGAAAGTGATGGATCTTTAACAGTCACGAATGGCAGTTTTATGCTGGTAATTTCTTCACCGGTATCAGAATCAAGAATGAATATCACATCTCTTCCATAGGATTCAGCCGAAAACACCAGCCATTTACTGTCGGAGCTCCATGAAAGATTATTGTTGAATATGTTAAAACTCTGAAAACGCGATGAAACTTTTCCGCCTGCCAGCGTTTTAATTTTTTTCTCTTTATCATCGCCGGTTTTCATGACGCAAATTTTCGGATATATCCCTTCATTTGAGATATATGCTATTTTATCACCATCAGGAGATATCGCCGGTGATAGATTATACGATGAATAGTCTTTCAAGTGATGTGTCAGCTGGGTTCCGGTTTCCTCTTCAAATTTTTTATTCTGTATAATAGGAAAATATTTTTTCTTAAAAAATCTAATCCACTCAAGGTTAAGTTCATCAATGTCTTTACCTGTAACCGCCAAAAAGGCTTCATTAAGATTTTTTTTGTCATTAAGATTATTCACGAATGCGGAAATCGCGTCATTACCATAAACCTTTTCAAGAAAATAAAAGAACGCCTGTCCTTGTTTATAGAACTGGTAACCGGTATACACCTGTCCAGCTGACAATTCCCGTAGCGACGCATATCTGTCATTATAAATTAAATCCCTCATCACCATATCCGAGGATTCATTATATCCTGAAGAAAGATATTCCGCCAAACCTTCCAACACCCATAAAGGAATGGACGACGCGGAAATAATTCCTGGAAGACCAAGATAACTTCTTCCTGAAAAAAAATCCATCTGGAAAGCATGGACAATCTCATGTGTTAAAACTCTTCTGTACTGGGAATAATCCCCGTTGAAAGGAACAACAACTCTTCCGTTCGCTGTCTCTGTAAAACCGCCGACACCATCATCCATAATTTCAGGATTAATATTATTTTCCTGAAAATCTATACTTGACGGATAAATTATTATTGGTACTGTTTTCTTAATTTCATATTTAAAGGAATTAGCTATTCGAATATAAGCTTCTTCAGAAATTTGTGCGGTTATTTTCGCGGTCTCATTCATCCCATTGGGATAATAAATATCATAATGAATAGTATGCAAAACTTTCCATTCATAAACGTAATAATTCACCTTGTTTTTACCGAAGGAAAATGCGTTAGTATCGAGAATTATTACAAACAAAAACAATGCCGCAAAAACTATGTAATTGATACAACCTTTAATAAGCATCATAAACCTATAGAGTAACGGCTGACTAACCTCGTATTGTACAATATTTTTCTTACTGATTTTATAATTTTGATATAACATTGTATTTTCTTATAATATCAGAGGTCTCCTGTCTGAGTATATCAGTATTGTCAAATTCGAATCTTTCAATCTTTCCGACAAAATTCATAATATCCCCATCAATATCGGCTTTTTCGGCTATGCGAAATATCTTTTCATTATCAGTATCGCGAAGTTCTTCGTTTATATAAATAAGTTCTTCCTCCAGCTTTTCGCCCGGACGAAGCCCTGTGAATTCAATTTTTATATCATTATGTGGTTGTAATCCGCTAAGCCGAATAAGTCTTTCCGCGATTTCCGAAATCTTATATTGAGTCCCCATGTTAAGAATGT
>CAYLTM010000022.1:30844-32056 GCA_964386495.1 uncultured Leptospirales bacterium | reverse complement strand
TATCCCCGCCCTGCGAATATGATGCAGCGTTAATTACAAGCAGAGACGCTTCCGGTATCGACATGAAAAACCTTTTAACATCAGGATGTGTTACAGTGACTGGTCCGCCGCCTTTAATCTGATCAAGAAACAGAGGAATAACTGAACCACGGCTCCCTATAACGTTTCCAAAACGCACAACGGCGGTCTTCAGACCAAATTGTTTATTATAATATCCAGTAACCAGTTCGGCTATTCTTTTTGTTGAACCCATGACATTAGCGGGATTAACAGCTTTATCCGTAGAGATCAAAATAAATCTCTCAACATTGTGCTTAACGCAGTTTCGTAAAAGTGCGGCTGTTCCATACACATTATTATGAAGTGCCTCCAACTCATTATTTTCCATAAGAGGTACATGCTTGTGAGCTGCCGCGTGAACGACTATATCGATTTCATATTTGGACATTATTTCATTTAGGATAACCGAGTTTCTAATATCACATATGTGATATTTCACCCTGCTGTCATGCTGTTGGATTAGGGATCTTTCAAGATTGTAAATGGAATTTTCGCCTCTCCCTACACATACGATAGTTTTTGTTTTAAAACGAAGAAGCTGTTTAGTAATTTCAGAGCCGATACTTCCGCCAGCGCCGGTTATCATCACTGTCTTATTTTCCCAGAATTTGTTGATTGCACTGATATCAATTTTCAGTTCATCTCTTGTGATAATGTCGGAAAATGGTATATCCCGCAGCTCTGAAAATAAAGGTGTCTCAAAATATTTCGCCGTACTCGGAAGTACCTGCACAATTATCTGCGGATTATTATTTAATATATCATCAACAGTTTTTCTGATTATTTCCTTATGGGCGGACGGCAACGCTACTATAACAGTATCTATCAGCTCTCTTTGAATAATATTATTTATTTCACCGCGGCCGCCCAACACTCCGATACCGGATAGTACTAATTTGAATTTAGCGGCATCATCATCAATAAAACCGACGATCTCATTCCGGGGATTATTAAGCAGTTCAGCTGATAAAAGTTGTCCGGCTTCACCGGCACCGACTATTATTATTCTATTTTTTTTCATATTTTTTTATCAGAGATATTACAATGTCAGAAACATAATCCACTTCTTCACCGCTCATCGAAGGATAAATCGGCAGCGAAATAATCCTGTCGAAAACCCAATTACAGTCTGGATAATCTTCGAGTTTATAT
>CAYLTM010000022.1:27055-30834 GCA_964386495.1 uncultured Leptospirales bacterium | reverse complement strand
TATCCCAAACTTTTATAGAACGAAAAAAGGTATAACGGAATAAAATGCACTGAAACAGAAATACCATGATCTTTCAGTAATGCACAGAACTCACGGCGGGCAATTGTCATATTATCAATTTCAATTTTTATCGGATACAGATGATATGATGATTCATTATAGTCTTTAATTTTATACAGATGGATATTCCGAATTTCCTTAAAATTTTTGTCGTAGCGGAATGCTATTTCTTTTCGTAACGAATTCATGTAATCAGTTTTTGAAAGCTGAGCCAGAGCTATAGAAGAATTTATGTCAGTCGTGTTATACTTATAACCATTATCAAGAACATCATATTCCCATGAACCGCTCGCACTGTAGCGTTTCCATGCGTCCTTCGATATGCCATGCAGCCGCCAGATTTTACATTTGTTGAGCCACTCCTCATTCGCGGTAGTGATCACCCCGCCCTCTCCCGCGGACAAAGGTTTTGTCGCGTATAAACTGAAACAGGTAATATCACCGATAGTGCCTATTCTTCTGTTTTTATATTTCGAAGGAAAGGAATGTGCGGCATCCTCAATCACATGCAGATTATGAGTTTTAGCGATCTCCAATATTCTGTCCATATCGCATGATTGACCGGCGTAATGCACAGGTATTATCGCTTTTGTCCGTTTAGTTATTTTTCTTTCAATGTCATCAACGCTAATTAAATGAGTGTCACGTTCGATATCGCAAAATACAGGCACCGCTTTAAAATATTTCACAACCTCGGCTGTAGCGACAAATGTCATCGATGGCATAAGAACTTCATCGCCTTCTTCAAGACCGATACATTTTAACGCGAGATGAAGAGCCGCGGTGCAGGAATTAACGGCAACCGATTCTCCAACACCAGTATAGCGGGAAAATTCTTTTTCAAACTCAATTGTTTTGGTACCCATAGTCAGCCAGCCGTTTCTGACGCACTCGGCGGCGGCATTGACCTCGTCATCAGTCATATATGGTTTGTGAAAGGGAATAATCATCAGACCGTCTTCATCCATTCGATTGTACGGTTAATACCATTAATAAATCCTGAGCCAGGTGACCATCCATAACTTTTTAGTTTATCGACAGACGAATAAGAATGCAGAACTTCCATTCCACGAGCTGGCTTATATTCGATTATTGATTTAGAACCTGTCAATTCGATTATCATTTTAACAAGGTCGTTTATCGAAATGCTTTCACCGTAACCAACATTGATAATATCATTAACTTTACCGCTGGAAACGACGCAGGCAATTGCCGAGATTAGATCTTCTACAAAAACAAAGTCCCTTGTCTGTGTACCGTCTCCGTAAATAGTGATGGTCTGATTATTCAAAGCACGTCTGATAAATATAGGAACAGCGGCAGCGTAAGCCGAGTTCGGATTTTGTCTGGGACCAAACACATTGAAAAACCGGAAATTAATTCCCGAAAAACCATAAATAGACGCATAATAGCTATTATAATATTCGCCGGTAAGTTTTGAAATTCCATAGGGTGATTTCGGTTCCGGCCGCATAGTCTCTATCTTCGGCAGAACAGGATTGTCGCCGTATATAGCCGCCGACGACGCGTGCACAAACGCCTTTACGCCATTTTCACCGGACAGTTTTAAAAGATTTATAAGTCCTTTTGTATTTATCTCTTCCGTAAGCTCAACATTTTCGGCGGACTCAACAACAGAAACTAGCGCCGCGAAATTTACGCACAAATCAAAATCATGTTTTAGAAAAATGTCTTTCAGTTTATCAATATCGCAAACAGATTCTTTGAAATATTCTATACTACCGTTATCAACATGCGATTTTATATTATCATAGTTCCCGCTGTAAAGATTATCAACTACAACAACAGTATGACCCTTTTTTAAAAAATAATCAACCGAATTGCTTCCAATAAATCCAGCACCGCCCGCTATAAGAATTTTCATTATCTTGATCCCTGCCTTAGTAATATTGTTCTTACGGTTTTCAGCAGAATTATTATGTCCAATTTCATCGTCAAATGGCGCATATAGTACAAATCATATTTCAGTTTTTCCATTGCTTCTTCGATTGAAGCACCATACGGATAATTAATCTGAGCCCATCCGGTAACTCCTGGCTTGATCATATGCCGTAAGGAATAATATGGTATCTCATTTTTCAGCATCACTACAAACTCTGGTCTTTCAGGACGCGGTCCTATTAATGACATTTCACCCTTTAGTACATTTATCAATTGAGGAAGCTCATCAATACGTACCTTTCGAATAAATTTTCCAAACAATGTTGTCCGGTCATCATTTGTCGAAGCCCAGACCGCTCCATTTTTTTCAGCATCCGTTCGCATAGATCTAAATTTAAGTATTTTAAAATCTTTCTCATTTAAACCGACTCGTATTTGTTTATAAAATACCGGTCCCTTCGATTCTAACTTCACAATGATCGCTGAAAAGATCATAACTGGTAAGGCAAATATTAATCCGAAAATCGACAGAATAATATCCATCATTCTCTTTAAAGTTTTATTATAAATATTATTATTAAGACCAAAAAATGTGTTAAAAATTATCCAGTAATCATTAATAAATTCTATCGGTACCTTTTCCGCGAACATTTCCACCGCTGAAGGAACATCATATATCTGCACACCCTTCATCTTCCATTTTAAAATACTGGTTTCCAATTCACGGGATATCTTCTGTTTGTCGGATAATATCAGTCCTTCGATATTATTATTCAGAATAATGCTGTCCAGCTCATTGACTGTGCCAATTAGCTTATCTCCAAGCGAAGAATCATCAACATCGTCATTATATCTTAATATTCCAAAACATTCAGCGTAAGGATTTGAAGAAATTATCTTATAAGCATATTCAATTTTATTATTAATACCAATCAATACAAACCTTTTTTTCTGCATACGTCCTCTGACATATAATATCAGAAAAATACGAAGAGGAAGCAATGCTATTGCAGCCAAAGCAATCTGAATGATCCACACACCCCTGCCGAACCGCTGATCATAAAACATAAAAAACAATGATGCGACAGCAATCGAAATCAGAACAAACGATAGAATATATGTAACTATAAATCTGTTCACAGAAAAATTGGCGGAAATATTATTCAAATCCATAATAAAAAAAACAAGCAGATAAATAACTATCAGAATGTAAATTTGATAATCGGTCTTATGATAAAAAATTATTGTTCTGTCGAAATATCTGACCATGGGAGCCATAAATATTGTGCAGAAAATTAAAAACACATCATGCAGAATAAATAAATATGTAAACTTTTTGTATATTTTTCTTATCATTGTTATTCACTTCTTCCAATCATTGAAAACACTATAATCTGTATAAATCACCAATTCGAAAACATAAACACCCAACGCTAGTAAACTGTCAATAATTAAAGTAAGATCTTAAATATCTTAGACTGAAAACCAAACCCATCAAAGGTATCTAAAAGAATTAATCGCCTCACTTTCATTTCTATATATATCTATCAACGTCTGAAGATTAATGATTTTAAATATTTCAGCTATTTCTGGTTTTGTATTGGTTATTACAATTTTTCCGTTTTTCGGCTTTAGATTTTTGGCGGCTTTAATCAATACACCAATGCCGGAACTATCGATAAATTCATTTTCAGAAAAATTACACAGAATCTTCAAAGCTCCGCCGTCGATAAGACTTTTTAATAGTACCCAATACTCCCTTGAATTCTCAATGGAAACTCTTTTACCATAACCAATTTTAAATATAAGAGTCGCGT
>CAYLTM010000022.1:19968-27045 GCA_964386495.1 uncultured Leptospirales bacterium | reverse complement strand
ATTTTTATTCTCAACATAAGAAACTCTAACTAAATCAACATTAATTATCATACTGCCAACCCGGAATTATACTAATTTGAGAAAATTTACCGCATCAGTTTCGGAATTATACATCTGGATAAAGCGGTTTAAATTTACAGGTTTGAATATTTTTTCAATTCTTTCCGGTACTTTAATTATTGCCAGATCACCCTTTTTCCCACGAAGCAATTTTGCAGAGTTAATCAGAACGCTAATACCATAACTATCGATGAAATCCAGACCATCCATGTTTATAATAACTTTCAAACAACCGCCAGCTATTATAGTCTTCAAAAAAATCCAAAGATTTTCCGTCTCTCCCATGTCAATTACATCCGCGACTTGAATTATAAAAATCGTCTGATTATAATCAACATTCTCTATTGAAGCAAGATGCATCATCCCTTGGATTTAATCATTGATGCCGTTTTGTCATTACCAGAAATTACAGCAAGCTCATACGGTGTCTGCCAATTTTTCGCTAAAACACTCAAATCTGCCTTTCGGTTAACAATCAGATATTCCGCTATTGGAGTATAACCATAATATGCCGAGTAATGAAGCGGTGTGAACCCTCGCGATTCTTTGATATTTACATTGCAGCCTGGATATGAAGATATTAGTTTTACAGAATCAAGGTTTCCAGAATAACACGCAAGATGAAGTGCGGTTTCCCCATTACTCGCCTGAGAATTAATTTTCACGGATTTCTTCAATAAATATGATATCACTTCCGAATGACCATTAATCGCTGCCCTATCAAGAGGGACATAACCCTTTGTAGTCTTTTCATTCACATTAAGATTCTGCTCGTCAACTAAGTATTTAACGGCATTAAAATGACCGCCGAAACATGCATGATGCAGAGCCGTTGCTCCGCCAATATCCTTAATTTGAATATTCGCACCTTTCAAAACAAGATATTTGAGAATATCAATATTCCCCATACTGGCAGCGTAATGAACAGCATAAAAACCTTTACTATCAGCCGAATTCGGACTGGCTCCGCCTTCTATAATTTTCTTTAATAATTCCAAATCACTGCCGATAACAGCTGACAGCAATTTATTATTCGTTTCTTTTTTAAGATTCTGAGATAAGTTTTTTTCTGTATTACTGGTAACACTATCATTAATTGATAAAACGGAAATCGCTGTCGATGAATAATTTCCTTTATTGACAAGTTGAAGATTAAACACACCGGAACCATAATCCTTTGGACTGAAATATATAGAAATATTTCCAGTAGAGTTTATTTTATACTGCTTAATAATTTTTTTAACATTTTTATTTATTAGAAATATCTGTATACCGGGATAAAAATTCGCTCCATCAATATTACATGCAACAAACTTTGAATCTAAATTAATTACCGACGGACTGATGCTGGTAATTTGAGGTTTTCCCGTGACTACAATATTCAAATCCATCCAATCGGAGGCGTTATCGGGTTTACCGAATTTATTAACCGGTGTTATTCTTACTTTATAACCATCTTCAGATACCTTATCCAGCGAAAACTCTAAACTATTTAAGTCGGTTTCCTTTTTAAGAATTATGGTATTAAAACTGTCCTTAATTTCAACAATGTAAGCGGACGCACCCGGAACAACTTCCCATTTCACTGAAGATGTGATTTTATCATCCGCGTAGATTGACCACGGAAATAACAGCACCAATAGGAGCAGTGTGATTTTATTTAACAATGTATATTTCATTTGTTATCAGCTTTGGTTTATTTAATTTATTCAGTTTAATAGTAAAACTGTTTTTATCAGATTTCGAAACTGCGGAACTATTCACTTCAACGGACATGATAGGTTTTACCTCCCAGAAAAATTTACCGACAGTAAGTATTTTTATATTTTTCAACACATAGGTATTACCTGATGTTGTTGTCGTTAAAATAGGTGTCGTGTCATCGGATTCATCAAAAATCTTTATCTCATATTTTTCCGCTGAATTAACAACTGTCCATTTAAAATTTATCGAGTCCGAGAAAGTCATGTTGATGACTTCACTGTTTTTCGGAAAAACAATTTCAGGTTTCATCTTTGTCGAATTCACAGTAATTGAATTCACCGCGCTTTGAGCAGCTACTTTCTTATTATCGACCGCTACAACCTTCCAGAAAAAATCACCTTCATCCTCAAGAACAATTTGAGCACTTGGAGAGTTTGTATCCGTTTTAGTTATAATATCAGTAAGATTTTTATCTTTCGCGACAGTGACCTGATATTTCTTAAATTTATTAGGATCATTCCACTTTAAATAAATCTTTTCATTTTTAGCGGCAGTTTTACTGCTGTCAGAACTTGGAACAATATCACTCTTATCTGTTATTATTATTTTTTTTGATGATGAACTTTCCTGCGTGCCGGTTAAGGGATTTTTATAGGTCAATTTCCAGAAATATTCACCCGGCGGTAATGTTTTATTCAGTGAATAATAACCGCCATTAACATCTGTTTCAATGACATTTTTATTAAAATCCGGATTGGAGCTTAATATAAATTTACAGGACTCAACATCAGAAGCGTTATCCCAGCTGAATACAACGCCGCTGTTTTTAATATATAGATTGGTCAAATACTCATCAGAAACCGGACTCGTCAACACAGGCGGTATAATCTTATCAGACTTTTCGACAGTGAAGTGGTAAGTCAAACTATGCACCTTGGCATCAATATCACCAAAATCGTAAATATTCGACAATCGCCATGAATATTTTCCAGCCTGAAGATTATCGATAGAGATTTGTTTTGTTTTACACAGAGATGAGTGAACAGGAACTGTTTCACCGTCTTTGAAAATTTCCAGCAAATATGATGTCGCGAGATCACTTCCTGTCCAACTGAAAGGTATGATGGGAAGTTTCTTATAATAAAACAATGTTTTTTTGTTTGAGGGGGATGTCAATACTGACGGCTCATCTCTCAAAACTGAGAATTTCGATGTCGCACTTATCTCTTCTGAGTCGAGAGCTTTTACAGACCAGTAATAATCACCTTCCTGAAAAGGCATCGAAAACGAATTGCCGGTAATCACTTTACTGATAACATTTCCCTGAAAAAACTTATTATCGGAAATCCTTAAATGAAATTTTTTCCCGGAAACCGAATGCCAATCAAAATTCAAATTAACATTGTTATCGAAAGTCAGAAAATATTTACCGGATTTTGGGGATTTCAATATTATCGAATAATTCTTAACCTGTATATTATTCTTTTCAATAACCGCACTTTGATTTCCGGTGAGCTCCATATTTTTATTTTTCTGTTGTATCTGTGCCGCTCCCGAAGTCATATTTACTTCGAGATTTTTATCGGCATCTTTACTGATTACTGCACTGCCGTCCTTCAGCTTAACTACAGCGTTATTCGATACTATATTTAAAGAATTATTTTCACCACTCTGCTTAGCAGACATACTGCCGTCTTTAAAATCTATGATGGTACCGTCTTTAGTTACGCTAAGATAAATCAGCGTATTCTCATCCAATTCAATTTCCGCACCATTATTAAAATTGACTATAGATAAAGAATCCGCGGAAGTCCGAATCATGTCCTTATTATATAAAGGGGAATCCTTCATAAGATGTTCCCATATTACCTGGTCAAAGTATTTCCTCTGGGCGGTTTTCCTTTTAAACGATATTGTGGCAATTTGCTCCTCTTTACTTTTACCAATGCGGCTTGCGTAATCCAGATACAGAAATATCGATGCTGCCAATATTAATACAGAACAAACAAATAATAGTAAAAAATCCTTTTTCATATTATAACCGCACTACTTTTTAACCGGTTTTGTTTTATCAACAAGTGAATACTTTTTTTCATCAGTGATTTTTTCAGTACGGGATAGCATATGTGAAGTATCTATCGCAAGAGTTTTTCTCAGATCATCTATACTCGAAGGACATGACGGATCGTTCTTTCTGCCGATAACCGCCCATATCTGCTGAGGCTTTTCCTTTCCTTTAACCAGTATAGGACGCATTTTCTCACACACGAAAAGATCCTTCACCAAAAGATAAGAATCATGAGACAATAATATATCAGTCGCGAATGGCTTGTTTAACGACTCTATTCTCGAAGCTAAATTTACTGTATCACCTATGACAGTGTACTCCATTCTATCCTGTGAACCAATCTGACCCGCCAAAACAGGACCGGTGTTAATACCACAGCCTATTTTAATTAGAGGTTTCTTTGCGGAGCCTCTTGCTTTGTTAAATTCGATCAGCACTTCGCGCATTTTCAAAGCACAATTAATCGCGTTTTCTGTATCATTACCTCGCGACATCGGCATGCCCCACACAGCCATAATAGCATCACCAATAAATTTATCAACTATACCAAAAGTTTCATTAACACAGTTTACCATTAATGACATATATTCATTTAAAAAAGCAACGACTTCTTCCGGCTGCATTTTTTCAGATATTTCAGTAAATGATCTAATATCAGAAAAAAAGACAACAACCTCTTTCCGCTCGCCACCGAGATTAATTTCTTCATTTAATATTTTTTCTGCGATTTCCTTATTTACAAATTTTCCGAATGCTGTTTTTATCTTTTCCTTTTCCGAAAGCCCCTTATTCATCTGGTTAAAAGTTTTCATAAGCAAACCAAGCTCATCATTAGGAATATCGGTTATCTGATAATCGAATCGACCGTCTTCCTCCACTTTTTTCATTATACGCGCAAGACGGAATATCGGATTGGTAATTGTTTTCGAGAAGAAAAAGCCTATTATTATAGAAACATTTAGTACAATTATCAGAATCAGAGCATTTCTTTTTAAAATTTGATATACCGCAGCAAAAGCTTTATCCTCTTCAACGGCGGAAATAATCCCAACGCTTGCAAATCCTATTTTATTGAAAGAGCCGAGGTATTCAACACCATGTTCATCAGCATAACGAGTTTGACCATTATCAATAGGACTCTTTTTCATCATTTTAAATATCGGGAGATTGCTGATATTGACTTTCGCGATTACAAGATCAATATCCTGATGTGCGATTATATCACCATTGCTATTAACAATCGTGTTTTTTATAATCCCGCTGGATTTGACAGCTTCGATAAAACTGTTTACGTTAACACATACAATTACTATAGTATCGCAAACAACCGAATCCTTTTTCATAAGAGGAACACTAATAGCAATTACAGGCTGACCAAGAGTCGGAGATATATTAGAAATAATTTGCACAAGATTGAACGAGTTTATAAAATTTGATTTTTCAGCTTCAAGTGCCTTTTCAATAGCACTCTGAGTTACCGAATAATTGTTAAAATATTTTTTATTCGCGATAGCATTACTGAAGACTAGATTTTCGCCTTTTTTTTCACCAATACAAATGTAAATCAAATCTTCATCGTTAGCGAAAATTTTTTCAGATAACGCGTCTTTCTTACCCTGATCACCGATGCCTGTATCAGTTATTGTTTTAGATAACAGATTCGCCATCCGCATTATTGACGCAAAATCTGTTTTAACCTTTAAGGCGATAACGCTCGACATAATGTGGTTGTTTTCTATTATTCGCAACTCACTGTCATCCTTGAAATACATCGAAGCTAGAGCGATCATTGTTGTTAATGATACGATTATCAGTAATGAAATAATACCGATTAGTTTAGTTCCGATGGAAATTTGCGGCTTTTTGATTTTCTTTATTTTCTTTATTTTTTTCATAATTACAACTTTTACTAAATTCAGATTTCAATCAATTACCTTTTTTGTAATTGTAATTGTCAAGTAAAAAACTCAATTTAGTATCCCCTCATGTTTGAGAGGCAATTTTATTCTGGACAATATACAATCAGGAGAAATGATAGCTAATGGGTTTTTATAGATTGAAATTTTCAGAATGACAAACGCGATATAAAATATCGTTAATATTAAGTAATTACTCGTTTTTTGGTGGTAAAAATGCTTCACCGCCGCCGTAGGCGGCGATGAGCCATAATCGCCAACACTTATCGAGCAGATACAATATTAAACATAATAATAATTTAGGAGAAGAATCAATGAAAACAGTTATTTACTATTTTTCTGGAACAGGAAACAGTCTGTTCGCGGCAAAAACTCTCAAAGCACAAATGGATAACGCAGAACTTGTTGCTGTCAAAAATATTATTAAAGACAAGGTAATCACCCCGAAATGCGAAACCATTGTTATTGTATTTCCAGTATATATGTGGGGACCTCCGATTATGATTATGGATTTGATAAATAAGCTGTCAGTGACGGCTGAACAAAAGGTCTATTTTTTTGCGACATATGGCGGTATGCTGGCGCGGGCTTTATGTTATACAAGAGATATCCTTACAAAAAAGGGGATTATTCTGCAGGGAGGATTCGCGGCACGTATGCCCGGGAATTTCATGCCGATGTACAATGTTTATCCGAATGATAAACAACAAGCTCTGTTTAAAAAAGCCCACGCGAAAATTACTGAAGCCGCTTTCATTATTAAAACCGGCGCGAAATATACAATTGATACCAATCTTGGATTTGCCGGATGGCTGCTGACAGCTATTTTAAGAAAAGCCCTTGAACCAAAAATAAAAACTAACGATAAAAACTTTTTTGCTGACGAAAAATGTAATTCATGCGGAATTTGTGCGAAGGTTTGCCCTGTTGGAAATATCATTCAGAATGGTAAATCAGTTGTGTGGGGCGGGTCATGCGAAAATTGTCTCGCGTGTCTGCATTGGTGTCCGCAGAAAGCCATTCAATTTGGTCCAAAAACGGCATCGCGGGGAAGATATCATCAGCCAGAAATTTCACTGAATGATATAATTTCATAAAAGAAGGTTACAATAATTCTAACTCTATGTGACGATATTCGATTTAGCTCATAGTGATTAATTCGCTATGATCTAAATCGACATCCTGAATATCAAATGTTACTATCAATTATCAGCATCAGCTCATCAAAACTAAAAGGTTTAGCCAAGTACCCGGAAAATCCGCTGGAAAGTATTTTCTTTTTTTCAGCATCGGAAGCAAGTCCAGTTACGGCAATTATTGGCGGGATTA
>CAYLTM010000022.1:19086-19958 GCA_964386495.1 uncultured Leptospirales bacterium | reverse complement strand
TACTTGTTTTTTATCACGGATTTCATTAACCAGAGTAATACCATCCATTCCAGGCATCTGAATATCCAGCAGAACAAGATCATACGATCCTTCCAAAAGTTTATTATAACCTTCGATACCGTTAACAGCATAGTCCGCGTCAATACCCATGACACTAAAGAATTTCATCATTAAGGAAATATTCATATCATTGTCATCAACCACAAGCAGTTTGACATTACTGTATTTATTATTAGATATTGGTTTTTCATATGTCACTACTTCGCTGACGGTATTTTTTTCCGGCTGATTTTCCAACAACGGAAATGAAATACTAAATTTACTACCCCTTCCAAGTTCACTCTCTACATCGATACTTCCGCCATTAAATGATACTAGTTTTTTAACAATCGACAGCCCCAAACCTGTGCCGTCAGGCTTCCCTCTTTCAAGGTCACTAATCTGTTCAAAAGGTTCAAATATTTTAGCGGAATCATTAGGGGCGATTCCAATACCTTCATCCCAAACTGTAATCACAACATTATTCAAATTGACCGACATTTTTAGTCCGATACTTTTACCGCTGTCCGTAAATTTCACCGCGTTTGATAATAGATTGAAAAAGATCTGTTTAACACGACCTTGATCACCCTTAATAAACAAATGTTCATTTAATATATCAATTTTCCAATTTAATTTTTTTTCATTAACAAGAGGAATAACAGATTCAGAAATATTTTTGATTAGTGCTGTTATATCGATAACTTCTATATTCATACCAGCTTTGCCGTCTTCAATTCTGGAAAAGTCTAAAATTTCATTAACCAGGTTTATTAGATGCTTACCTGAATCGATTATGTTCGCGAGCATTTTACTAATTTCCATATCACGCA
>CAYLTM010000022.1:11906-19076 GCA_964386495.1 uncultured Leptospirales bacterium | reverse complement strand
TGACTAATGTTGGCTAAAAAATAATTTTTTGAACGATTAGCTACTTCGGCTTTATCAAGAGCATTTTTTAGATTTACAGTACGCTCCTGAACCTTCAGTTCAAGATTTTCCTTCATTTTAGATAACTCATTATTGAGATAAAGCAGGTGTAGATTTTTTTCAGATAATTCCCTTGTCAGTATTTCAGCCTTTTCTAAAGCATAATTAAATCTTTTTGCCAATAACACAGCTTGTGAGAAAATAAATACAAGCATACCGACAGAAAATAAATCTGCGGTATTTACAAGTTTATTGACATATAAAATATCATTAATAACTGTTATTCCAAAAAAAAGTCCCGGCCAAAAAATATATTTCACATCACGATTACCCTGTAAAATTGCTTTTCCTAGAATAAAAACGCAGTAAAAAACAAAAATTGCAACATTAGCTTCATAAAAAAGTATTGAATTAGTATAAACGACAGAAGGTGTGAAAATTATAATTCCAAAAAAGATAATAAAAATAAAAACCAGAAGGTAGTGATAATACCGGGAAAATATTTCCCTAAATATCAGATAGAAATAGTATGACATTAAAGGAATAACAATAGCAAGACTTAAATATTCCAATCGCAAATATATTTCCCACGGAGTTTCAGGAAAAATATACAATAAAAACTTATGACCAATAACTGACTGACGGACTGCGATTGCTATACAAGACAATGAGAAAAACAAAGCCGCCTTATCTCTTCTAGACAAAATATAATAAACAAGATGATACAATCCCATGACAAATATTATACATATTAAAACAGCCTCTATAAGAATTTCCTTGTTGTTTTTGGAGAGCATCTTATCCGCACAACCTATTCGTATCGAATGCCAGAGACCGCCTTTCCGGTATGAATAATTTGATACATGAATCACAATGTCGAGGATATCAGAATTCCGGTGATAAACAATAAAATTAGGTACGGTAGACGGTTTAGAATCCTTAGAGTTTTCGGAAACAAATCCGCGTGTCGAAACCAGATCGCCGTTTACATAAAATCTATATGCTGTACCGATTTCTGAAAACTGAAAGGCAATATCCTGCCCCGTACCGTTTTTCAAATATACACGGCAATAATAAGTACCATAGCCTACAGCACCAATTTTTTCATCATCAGCGATATAATTATTCCATTTACCCGGTACATTTATAAACGCTTCGGATTTTACTGAACCGCTGATTATCTCATCACTGGACAAAAACTTTTTCCAGAAAAAATTCCATTTACCATCAAGAGATTCACCATTTTCAGAAATATTCAGATCCGTCGAACGATAATCCGCAACTCCGTTTTTAACGAAAATCTTATTCTCGGAAACGATACCGCTGCATCCGGAAAATATAATCACTAAGAAAATCAAAATTCTTTTTATTCAAATACCCCAAAATAATAAAATCAGAATACTCAACTTCATTAAGAAAGCTATTTTGTAAAGAAAAAAATCTATTTATAAAATAGCTCTGACACCATTAAATATTATTAAAAGGTTGACATTTTTCTATTTCATATTGATAATCAATAATTAAGTTCTTGGTGATTATTTCGGCATCAAAACAAATAATAAAAAAAGCCTTTAGTCACGAAATATGTACGGGACTGAAGATATTACAATTGAAAATATATAGGAGACAATTATGAATTTCGTTGTATGGACAGAAGAGATTAGTGTTGGGGTTGAACAATTTGACGAGGATCATAGAAAGCTGGTCAGCTACATTAATAAACTCCATATCGGACTAAAGCAGGGTGAAGCTGTTTCGACGATGTTGAAGGTACTCGATGGTCTTGTTGATTACACCGCTAATCACTTTAAAAATGAAGAATCTTTAATGATTAAACATGGTTATCCTGATTACGACAAACACAAAGCCGAACATGACAGCCTTGTTCAAAAAGTTCTGGAGTATCAGAATCTTTTAAAAACAGGGAAATCAGCTTTTTCTCTTGAGCTACTCAGTTTTTTAAAAGATTGGTTAATATTCCATATTAAAGGAAGCGACATGCTTTACAAAGATTTTTTTTCAAAAGTATTATAATCATTCTGACGATTTCTCTTCGGCATTCTGCATATTATTCTACAAATAAACATACAGAATGTGAGGGATTCCTATATGTCCATTGATACAGTATGTCATAATCAAATTACTGTATGATCGGTTGAAGAATTTGACTATCGCGTTTGGTCAGAATATATAAATCAAAATCCTGACTAAGCGCGAATTGCAACCGAAGAATATTCATTAAATATAGAGCGGAATAATTTGCCGTGAAACATTACGACAATAAAACCTTTAACGCGGCACCGGCAACTAACAACAAAACAATAACAATTAACATCGGAATTTTTCGCCATTCGCTGCTGTCGGAACCCCTTTCCAGTAAAAGGTAAATATGAGTTGAAACTGTACCAACAATTGATATACCAATACCCATAATTATTAATGATATGGAAGAAAGGATTAATCCAATTATACTGCCGGAAAATGAATTCAAAATATTCGACTGTGCTTCAAACGATTTAAAAAGCGATGTGCTGCTGCCGAAAAGGGTCATTGAAATAATTTTGACCAAATCATTAGGGACTTGTCCGAGAGTCTTAACCGCTTCATCCGCCGCCAAAGTAGTCAACATTAGTTTTATTACATAAAAAGACAGATTATGAACAATCAACACAAAAGAATATATCGCACCCGAAATTATAAACAGCAAAGGAAGAACCAGTATTAGAGTAAAATTATGTTTTTTTAAAAATATTAGAAAATTAGCAACAGACTTAATCACACCCTCCTCTCTATGAGCGATTATAGGAGGGTAAAACCATATACCCGCTGTTACCATAATAACAGACAGCATCGCACTCAGATACAGCGGCAGAAAAATTATCGCGAACAGTAATGTTCCTAACGCGGGTATGTTTGTCATAAATACCAGAAATGAGTTTATTATTAGTAAAGTCATTATATTCGAAACAACTGAGATTATCAACGCGTTGCTTGTCCAATAAGTGTTTTTCAAAAACTGATTTTTTTCTCCAAAAACATTGTTGAGCGTCATCTTGGAAATCACCGACAACCCGGCTGTCATTATTGAAAAAACCATCGCAAATGGAAATAAATTGACAAACGATTTTAAATATGGGTGACTAGAAAAAGCATTTTCGGTCATTGGGATTATTGTATTATTATACAACGCTATGCATATTAATATTGCAATGGCGGTTACTAATCCCGCAGCAATCCTCCCAATCGACATTGATGACGATGCAATCTTGAAAATTTCACCAATATCAAATTTGTTGACTGTCTTGCCGGAATATGACGGAATAAACTTACTAAAACGGCCTGGACTCTCACTTTTAATAACAACCGGAGTGTTTATCTTAATAACTGATTCGGGCTTAATTGTTTCAGGTCTAGCAGGTTCAGTCTGAAAAACCTTTTGCTTAGAAAAAAAGTTGCTTTTCTGTCGAATATAATCGCGCTTAACATCTGAAGTATCAAGACTGTAGGGTTTTTTCAGTATTTTACGAACATCATCACTTCTTGAGTCATGACGGCTGAAATCATGTTCATTTTTGTTGAACATATCAGAGGCCGTAAAGAGATTCTGTTTGAAAAATGGTGAATTTTGCTCTAATGGAATCTCAACCATAACACTGTCACCACACTTTTTACATCGCATATAATATTTTCCGGGTTTTGCCTTGGATATCGCTATTGAATAGGATGTTCCGCATTTACCACATAAAGCGATCTTTATTTTCTGTTTACATTCAGGGCAGTTAATTAATTTACCAGCCTCAGATTTCACGCTTTGGATTTCCACATTAAAAATATGCCCACAGTGCGAACATTGTGTTCTTAGACTCTCATCATTTTTAGTCAAAACATCCATACCACAGTCCTTATTGATTATTCGTCAATTTTCACATTATCACTTTTTTCGATTATCACTGGATTCACCGTTTTAGCTTCATCTGGACTTTCCGTGCCAGAATCCGTCTCTATAATATCATAAATACTCATAAAGTTCATATGCCGCTGATCACAATAGTTTTTCGGATCTGTTCCCGGCACAAAATATTCCGTAATAGAAGAACATCCTTTCGCGGCAAGATTTCCGCTGTCGATACAAACTCTGCAAAATTTCACCTTATCCGGTTTACGCTGAAAATCACCCTTTCTATAATATTTATCGGCTTCTTTTATGAATTTCCCCCAAATAGGAGCGGCAACATTCGAGCCATATTGCTTATACCCAAGACTAAAAACCTGTGAATCGCAACCGACCCAAACAGCACAGGCTAAGCCTGGGATATACCCTACAAACCAGGCATCTCTGGCATCTTTATTTGTTCCAGTTTTTCCAGCGGCAGATTTCGTATAACCAGATTCGAGCTTTATTGCTCTAGTAGCAGTGCCATTATCCACAACTGAACGCAACATCGTAGTCATTATATATGCGGTTTCTCTGGATATTATCTGTTTTTGTTTCGAACTTTCAGTCGCTTCATAAACGACATTATCATTAGAATCCGTTATTCTTATAATCGAAAATGGTTTAACATCCTTTCCTTCATTCGCGATTACCGAATACCCTGTCACCATTTCCATTGGAGTAAATTCTGATGTCCCAAGCGCTAAAGTAGGATCAACAGTAAACCGGTCTTTGGGAACATTCATCATTTTTGATGAAATATCAGCAATTCGCCTTCCGCCGATTTCTTCATAGGCAAGAATAGCCACAGTATTAATTGACAACGCGAAGGCTTTCCTTAACTGGACTTTTCCAAGGTATTTATCATTAGCGTTTTTGGGTTTCCAATCTTTCTTTTTGGTATAATTGAAAACTAACGGCTCATCAATAAAAGATGTGGCAAGGGTAATTTTTTTCGACTCCAACCCGGCAGTATATAGGAATGTTTTGAAGGCAGATCCAGGTTGCCTGCGAGCCTGAAGAACTCTATTGAACTGATTGCCGTAATTAAAGTTACTGCCTCCGACCATGGCAACAATCTGTCCCGTTTTAGGAACAATCGCGATCAAAGCACCTTCCACACTGGAAGCCTGATCAGCGGACTCTTTGTAAGCGAGATTATAATCAACAAGAGAAGCAACATCTATCTGATCCTGAAGTTGTGTTAAAATATTTAATTCATCAAAAATGTTTTCATGAAGATATTTAATAACCTTAACATATTCCTTAACTTCCTTCTCATTTATCGTTTCGTTTGCTTTATAAGCTAGGTCATCAACCTGTTTTGTCTGCTTAATTTTATTATATATATTGGCTTTCTTGTTCTGTTCCTCAATTTTCTCGTTCATTATACGTTCAGCCACAGCCTGAACCTCAAGATCTAGTGTTGTGTAAATTTTTTTCCCGCCTTTATAAACCTCATCAACACCGTAAGTTTCAATAAGATGCGTCCGGATCATTTCTGTAAAATTCGGGGCACGATCTATTGATGATGACCTCGCAATTTCGCTTGGAGATCTGCTATTAATATTTTCAAGATACAATTTCCAGAATTCTGTAAAATTTTCAGCGGCATCATCTTTATATAATTTCCCCGTATCGATTAAATTATAGATCAGGGTTTTATGTTTTTCAAACGCAATTTCAGGATTCTTCAAAGGCGAGAACCTATTAGGTGCGGGGGGAATAATAGCAAGAAGAGATGCCTGATATATATCGAGTTTATTAACGTCAGTATTAAAATAAAACTTAGCCGCGGATTTTATTCCATATATGCCATGACCAAAATATATCTGGTTTAAATATATTTCCAGAATTTCATCTTTGCTATAGTTCTTTTCAATTTTCTGCACAAGCAGAACTTCCACAATTTTTCTTTCAAAAGTTTTCTGCTTATCGGTATAAAACTGTTTGATGACCTGTTGTGTAATGGTCGAGCCACCCTGTTTAATGCTACCCTGCACTATATTAATTATCATCGCTCTGGCTATCGCGATAAAATCCAAACCGCTATGTCGGTAGAAAGTGCTGTCTTCCGCGGCGATAAAAGCGTTTTTCACAGTGTCAGGAACATCCGCGATTTTAACCGGAAGCCGCATCTCTTCATATAAACGGGATATGACATTCCCTCTTATATCATAAATTGTTGTCGGCAAAACAGGATTAAACTTCAGCTCATCTGTTAATTTTTCATAATGTTTATTATAAACACTCACAAAAAAAACAAACGGCGAAAGCGCGGCTGTTAATACGATTACTACGGATATTATTTTCAGCTTACTATTCATAACAGTATTATCGGAACAATTTCATATTTTTCCGATAATTTTTAAAACAGACAACCTACTCCTTCTTAAAGAAACATCATCGAAAACTACGATGATACTTTATCTTTTTTCAAGCACTGTGATTTTATTCATAATATCATTCATCTGGTCGCGCAGCAATGCCGCTTTCTCAAATTCCAGATTATCAGCCGCGGCAAGCATTTTAATTTTTATTTCATCACGGGCTTTTATCAGTTCAGGAAGATTATCAGTTCTGTATAGATTTCGATATTCAGCGACGGTAGAATCAGTATCGTACTTCTCGTAGTTAACATACTCACGGTCAATCATATCGTAAATTTCTTTCGAAATTGTTTTCGGGGAGATGTTATTCTTCTCATTATACGCCTGCTGAATTTTACGCCGCCGGTTAGTCTCATCAATAGCGATCTGCATCGATTTAGTAATTTTGTCTGCGTACATTATCACGCGGCCATGCTCATTTCTTGCGGCTCTTCCTGATGTCTGTATGAGAGATTTTTCCGAGCGAAGGAATCCTTCTTTGTCGGCATCGAGAATCGCGACCAGCGAAACCTCCGGCAGGTCTAGTCCTTCCCTAAGAAGGTTAATGCCGATTAAAACATCAAAAATACCTTTACGCAAATCCCTGATAATTTCAACTCTTTCAATAGTCTCAATTTCCGAGTGCAGATATTTGCTTTTGATTCCAAGCTCCTGAAAATAATCGCTGAGATCCTCCGACATTCTTTTTGTCAAGGTTGTGACAAGAACTCGTTCATTCAACGCTGTGCATTTATGAATTTCACCAATCAGGTCGTCTATCTGATTTACCGCGCTTTTCACTTCAATCTGCGGATCAAGCAGACCTGT
>CAYLTM010000022.1:7757-11896 GCA_964386495.1 uncultured Leptospirales bacterium | reverse complement strand
TGTCGGGCGGATTACCTGTTCGACAATCTGTGTGCTTTTTTCCAATTCGTACTGCGACGGCGTTGCGGAAACAAACACAAATTGCGGGACAATCGTATCAAATTCCTCAAAGTACAGCGGACGGTTATCAAGTGCGCAAGGCAGACGGAATCCATATTGTACCAGATTTTCTTTGCGGGCGCGGTCGCCGTGAAACATCCCCCTTACCTGAGGCAGGGAAACATGCGACTCATCAACAAACATTACGAATTGTGATTTAAAATAATCAAGCAGACAAGCCGGTCTGTCTCCCGGTTGTCTTCGAGAGATTATTCTTGAATAGTTTTCAATACCATTGCAGTATCCTATCTCACGCAGCATCTCAATATCAAGCCTGGTTCTGGTTTCAAGTCTTTGAGCTTCAAGATGCTTCCCGGCGGCAAGAAAATACTTAATCTGCTCATCAAGTTCCTTTTCGATATCACCGACAACCTCCTGAATAACCGCTTTATCTGAAACAAAATGTTTTGCAGGATAAAGGTGAATATCATTAAGCTGTTTGATTACACCGCCTGTTAAAGGATTAACAACTGATACAGCGTCTATCTCGTCGCCGAAAAATTCTATACGAAGTGACTCCTGCATATATGCCGGCATGATTTCTACGATATCTCCTCTAACCCTGAAGGAGCTTCTTTCAAGAACAACATTATTCCTCGAATATTGAATATCCACAAGTTTACGGATGAACTCATCCCGATTAATGATCATGCCTTTACCAATATGAAGATGCATTCTATCATAATCTTCAGGATTTCCGAGACCATAAATACAGGACACTGACGAAACTATGATAACATCATTTCTTTCAAGAATAGAAGATGTGGCAAGCAGCCTAAGTCTGTCGATTTCATCATTCACTGCCGAATCTTTTTCTATATAAAGATCTTTAGACACAACATAGGCTTCCGGCTGATAATAATCATAATACGAAACAAAATACTGAACAGCGTTTTCAGGGAAAAGCTCTTTGAACTCACGGTATAACTGCGCAGCAAGGGTTTTATTATGCGTAAGAATGATAGCTGGTTTCTGAACCTGCTCAATAACCTTTGCCATAGTAAAAGTTTTACCTGAACCGGTTACACCAAGTAATGTCTGATATTTCTGATTATCGTTGATGCCTTTCGACAGAGCGGTGATGGCTTTTGATTGATCCTCAGATGATGTATAATTACTTACAATTTTAAATTTATTCATAGGGGCTCCATCACTTTTCGAATATAGATATGTTAATCCGCGGCACTAAAAATTAAAACATTTAGTTATAAAATAATCCGGGGCTTTATCGGAAGGATCTTCCTGAAGAACCTTATTAAACAACGCGAGTGCCTCTGATTTTCTGTCAGAAAAATATAAAGAAACAGCTTCCTCATAAAGGGCTTTAGTCTTCATTTTCAATTCAAATTCCTTATCATAGAAATCGAGAAGAATTTCGTATACTAGCACGGGATCGTTTTTGCCCTTAACCAGGACATTATCCAGAATTCTATAATTATACTGTTCTCGATTTATTATCTTTTCAAAATATCCGCCGCTTATAATAAGTTTAGCCCCATACCTCTTTGTCAGACCTTCAAGTCTGGAAGCGAGATTAACAGCGTCGGAAATTACAGTCGTCTGCATTCTATTTTGCTCTCCAATTGTGCCCAATATTAGCTGCCCGCAATTAATGCCAACCCCAACCGCGATCGGATCATAACCTGAATTATATCTGTGCCTATTATACTCTAGTAAAGTCCTCTGAAGTTCTATACCAGCGTCGAGCGCGTTATTCGAAACTGATGGAAATAACGCCATAATTTCGTCCCCGACATATTTATCAATAAAACCATTATAGGAAGTTATTATAGGGCTTACTCTTTTTAAATAAGAGTTAAGAAATTTAAAGTTATCTTCTGGAAGCATTTTTTCAGAAAGAGCTGTAAACGAACGGATATCAGCAAATAAAACTGTCATTTCAGCGTTTATACTATCGCCAAGATTAATATCAGTAATCTTCTTTTTATCTAGGTATTTTAAAAATTCATTTGGAACAAATTTATAATAAGCGTTATTAGTTTTAATTAGTTCATCAGATAAAATTTCTACTTTGTTAAAGGCGTTAGAAAATTTTCTGGATAATGCCAGCGACTGAGAAAATATAAGAATTATAAAACCATACTGTATATAAAATGAGGTTTTAATGATTTCCATAGAATTAAATATATCATTTACAGAGGTTAATAATATCGATAAATACCCGGTAAGAATAAGCACGGAATATTCCCTTTTTCTAATAACAGTTATAATAATGTAATATGAACCAATTGACAGTCCGGGAAATATAATATATTGATAGTAAGGAATAAAATATGTTGTTAATTTAACAGGGAGAAAAAGTGTCATCAAAAACATACCGGATATAAAATATAAAATTTTCACTAAAATTACTGGAATATCTTTTTTAAACATCAAATATAAAAAATGGACAGATAAAGGCATAATAAGATAGAAAGTAGTATATTCAAGTCTAAGGGTAAACCCATAGGAAAGAAGCGGATATATCTCGGTAAGAATATCCTCCCGACTCGTCAGTGTCCTTAAAAAAACAATGAAACAGAATAACGCAAAGATCAATGTAGACTTATCACGACGGCGGGGAAAAAACAGACCAAAATAATAGCAGCCCATAATCAAAAGAATTCCGCTTAAAAATATATCGGTATTTCTTATTTTATTAACATAATCGGATAATCCAGTATGGCTGCCTATCATCAAATTATTGACAAGACCGCCGTTTCGATGTGAATAATTTGAGACATGTACAATAATTTCAACATCTCTGTTTCCAGTTCTGTTGAATACTAAAGTTGAACTATCAACCGGAATTGCCGAATCCTTTGTCGTTGAGATAACACCTTTGCTCGAAACTTCACAGCCATCAATAAATATCCGGTAAGAAGTATATTGATTATCTGATCTTATCGCAAAGTTTCCAGGTTTGCTCAATTTAACAATTAGACGATATGTGGCATACCCATCGCTATCAATTTTTTTATCACTAACTTTTTTCCCGTTCCAAGAATGCGGCACCTGAATATAATCAGTAGCAAGATCGTTATCACTATTAAAATCGCTGCTGAAATATAATTTGTTCCAGTAAAATTCCCATTCACCGGCAAGTACAGCTGAACCGTTTTTATCAAAATCCCATGCCGACAAATTAAGAAAACCTTTAACAGCCACAGGTTTAATTGAAATACTATTTTTATTTTTGGAAAAACAGGAAGATTGCAACATGATAATACAGAAAAGAACCAGTATGCAGACAGTATTAAAATTATTACATTTCAGTATAAATCTACTTAGCACAAAAAAACCCGCTACTTAACACTAAAACTGACCATTGCAGTATTATATATACGCTCATAAAAATAAAACTGATTTTGAGGGGATTCGCAGTAAATAAAATGCACCGTATCATTATTTTTAACAGCCATTACTCTCAGAATAAATCTGTTTTTATCATATTTCGGCTTATATTCTATAACAAATAACCTGCCCTTAAGCCCTTTATCAAGTGAAATTACTTTATCGGCAACAATCAGCTTAACAAAAGGATCAATTGTAAGATATCGATTTTTCGCTTTTTCAATTTCTTTTTCAAAAGAAGAATTGTTTAATTGATATGACTTAACCTTTATGGAATTCTTATCAAACATTATTCTGGCATAGTGAATATCTTTAATTTTTACCTGACTAATCGTCCACATCGTTGGAACAATCAGCGAATAGTTATATTCCGGACTGGAAAAAAGTCTAAACGTTTTTTTATAATCCGCATTATCATCAGTTTTATAATTCTTTTCTATATATAGCATCTTTTTCTGAGCTTCATTTTCTACAGCAACAGCCGCCTCTGCCAACTGCTCCACTTTCTGAGGCTCAATAACCGCCGTATCAACGACAACCGTATCAGAAAAAACAGCTTCCTGCGGCTGAGTCATACCTTTTGACTCTTTCCACTTGTTCGCCTCAATTTCAGCCTTCAAAGAAATCTCGTCATCTGTAACCTCTTTTGAAGAAGAGGCACAGAATACCGACAATAATAAAAATAG
>CAYLTM010000022.1:7137-7747 GCA_964386495.1 uncultured Leptospirales bacterium | reverse complement strand
AATATGTAATAATATAGAAAACTTCATCGAAAACCCCTACAGCATTTTTTCTACATCATCAGTTGACTTAATAATATCAGGAATCATCATATTAAAACCTTCCTCCGGCGTATCGAAAAATTTAAAAATATCAAGATCTTCTCTAGATATTAAATTTAAATCTGCAAGCATTTTAAAATTAATTAATTTTTCCCAATATTCCCTATCATACAGATAAACTAACATATAGTGTTTTTTAATTTTCTTTGTCTGTATAAGCGTTAAAGTTTCAAAAAGCTCATCAAATGTTCCATAACCGCCGGGAAAAACAACTATTGCTTTCGCCTGATATAAAAACCACATTTTCCTCATATAAAAGTAATGAAATTCGAAATTAAGATCTTTCGAAATGTACGGATTAGGATTCTGCTCAAAAGGAAGAGAAATATTCAAACCAATTGTCTGCCCTCCTGCCCTGCTAGCACCTTTATTAGCAGCTTCCATAATACCAGGACCGCCGCCAGTACATATGAAAATTTTTTCTTCAGGAGATGGTCTGCTTTCAGACCATGACGCTAGCCTATAAGAAAGGTCATCTGCAGCATGATAATATTTACTCATCGGATCTGAT
>CAYLTM010000022.1:3639-7127 GCA_964386495.1 uncultured Leptospirales bacterium | reverse complement strand
TATACCGGAGATTTCTTTTAGATGATCATCAACTTTAACACCATTTTCTTTAAACTTTTTTTCCGGACCAAGATACTCGCTTAATATTCTTAACGGTCTCGCTTCGCGGCAATCAAGAAATTCCTTGTCATGATAAGCCTTCAAAATTGTTGACGACATCAGTATCTCCTTTTTCTCTGCATATTTAGTATTGTACCTTCAGTGGATTCCGAAACACATGTGGTGAGAATTTTCTTTTTATCAATCAAATCAATGGTGATGTTATCCATAAATGAAAGCATAATCCTCAAACCCGCACCAATACCATTCAGACTTATTTCATTTCCATTTAAACGAACATGAAGTCTTTTCTTTTCAGCCTGTTTAACATAATCAAATATCTGATCTTTATAATCATCAGAATTTTTATCGGGAGTCACCTTGAGCATTCTTTCAATATCAAGACCCTTTCCATGGTCAATTACAGTTGAATCAAACTCGTCATCGGTAATATGATAACGTACTGTAATTTCCCGGCACTGCTCAACAAACTCAACGCTTTGCTGCTGAGTAAATAAAGTTTCCTGGACAGCGTTAGTTATAGCTTCATCCATCGATAGAATTATCTCATCAACTTCATCTTTCGGGTAATCGATAGAACGCAAATCCCGCATAAGCACATCTATCACTTCTCGTACAACAAGTGTATCGGCCTTGAAGCTGTCTAAAAAATTAATTTCTGTTTTATTGTTAATCATATTTGTTTTACCGATTTTGGATATAGATTAATATTGCAATATTATAAATCAATAATAATTTTCTTTTATTTTAATTTTTTACTTGTAAAAATAGTTCCGTTGTACTAGTAATACTTTCAACAAGAGAATTGTTTAGTATAACTACTAAACAGAAGATTAAAAATAGTCATATTTAAAATAAAAAACTGTTTTTTAACTGATATTATTAAAGATCTTACCAAATATCCGGGTTAAGTGTATGTATATAAAAAAAATTCAGCTTAGTATAACAGCACTGAAAAGGGCTGCTCTAAAAATTAAAAGAATTTTCCGGCCTGAAAAACCGATGTCCAGGTTAAAAAAGAAACTTCTTATCTACTTTGTTTTAGTGTCAATAGTTTCTATATCGGTAAGTGCTCAGATTATTCTAGAAATGAGCTCCAGTCTTTTCAAAAATTCTATTAAGAATAGCATTATTGAAAGTGTTAAAAATAAAGAAAATGCAGTATTATTAGAAAATCTTAATCATATTGACGCTGAATCAATTAGTCCGCCTATTAAGGATCTAAGAAACCGAATGATATTAATGCTAATTGTCGTTTCATTAAGTATATTCGGAGCATTTTCCCTTTTTGTACGCGATATTGTTGTACCGATGGATGGTCTTGTCGAAGCCACAAAAAAGATTGCAAAGGGTGATTTGACTGCTCACGCACCGGTTATGTCCGAGGATGAAATTGGACAGTTGGCGGAGCTAATCAACGACATGAATATCAACATACAGGATCTAATAACACAAGTAAGACGTGAACTTGATAATTATAATTTTGATATTGCATTTGCAAACGCGATGGCCGGACAAATACTTGAACGGGATAATACAGAAAAAACTCGTGAAATGAAACGTCTAAAGTTAACAGAATATAAACGAGCGATAGAACTAAATAAAAGCGTAGAAGGGGTTCTTGACAAAATGGGAGATAAGATAACATCCCTGCACAGCTTCATCAGCACTTATACGAACTATACAATTTCTTCTGAAATTACCCAGAAGGAAATTGATGAGACTCTGAGTCATTACCGATAATTTTATTTTGGAGTTCAGTTATGGAATTTGGATTTAGTTTACAATACTGGTATATGTTCCCGGTTGCTGTTGTGATTGCGATTTTCGCGAATTCATCAGGGTTTTCGGGAGGAGTACTCTTTCAACCCTTTTATAATCTTGTTCTGCAGATACCTATTCAAAACGCTGTAGCTACAGGTATAGCCACAGAAACAGTTGGAATGACAAGCGGGGCTTTACGTTACTTATGGTACAAAATGGTTGAGCTTCCAGTGGGATTCACAATGGTGATGCTGACAATCCCCGGAGTTGTCCTTGGCAACTATATTTTGTTGATAATAAACGGTAATGTTTTAAAGTTAATACTTGGAGTAATTATAATCGGTCTGGCATCGCTTCAATTTTTTAGTGCAATATTAAACTTTTTTGGAACAAAAAAAATATTCCTATAGAAGACATGTACCCTTTCATGTGGATTCCGCCTATCGCGGGGGGATTTTCTGCCGCTACAGGAACAGGCATTGCGGAAATGGGGCAGCCTCTTTTGGAAAGAGGCTTGAAAGTAGAAACAAAACGGGCAAACGCTACTGCTGTATTAGTTGAGGCTACCGGTGACTGGATAATTACAATTCTCAATCTACACGCTGGACTTATTCTATGGGATCTCTGGATATTTACCGGTACAGGAGTAATTATCGGAGCCCAAATTGGATCATATATTTCCAGATATCTTCCTGCTAGACTTCTTAAATTAGTTTTTTCTGTATGTATAGTTTTAGTTGGTGTTTTTTATATTTATCAGGGATTTGTGTGGATAGCCGCTCAATGAAAATATTACTTTTTTTACAGTCTCCGAGCGGACTAGCATTTCTCCACTTTACCCAGACAATCCTTTTTTTAATGATGGTATATATATTATCAGCAGAGTATTTCCGTACTCGCAGAGATGATCTAATATATAAATTAATCGCGTCATCAAGCATTACGCTCATTAACATTGTAACAACGGCAACATTAGTCCTTGGAATTTTTTATAAAGTAAATATTTCACAAAAAATTCTACCGCTGGTTCTGAATGCTTTGTTCGCGATTATTGTTTTGTCTCTGGCGAGAGCATTCGTATATAATTTTGTAAAAGACAAAACTAAATTTAAAAAATATATCAATACAGGCATGATTACGGTCGGAATATTATATGCTATTATGCAGGCATACTGGTTGATAATTTTTGAAGAAGGAATGATATTCGCTCAGTCGTACCTGCAGTTGATTTTCTCGCTTTTTTTCCTTATGGTTCTAGGATTTTCAATTTATCATCTGATAAAATATCGTAAAACATACAGATTCCGTCTGGTTTTGGCTTTTTCTTCTATTGTAACTGCACAATTTATTACAATTATTGGGGTTTTAGCGACTCCATTACCCGGTGTACTTTCAATACTTAGAGCAGCCGCACCAATACTGGTTCCAACAATGTTTGGAAGTGTTGTATTTAAGGAGTTGATAGAGAATGTCATGTTCATGGTTGAACAACTGAAAAGGGTATTGGAATCACAAAGAAATCTTATATTTGAGCTCATGACGATGGGTTCAGAGCTTTCAGATCTATCCGATGATCTTGTAAAAACATCAATTGAAGGATGGCAGAAACTCTCGTTCGTTGTAGAAAATATTTATGCACAAGATAATGACAGAAAAAACATTAT
>CAYLTM010000022.1:402-3629 GCA_964386495.1 uncultured Leptospirales bacterium | reverse complement strand
AATCACCGACCATGTGAAAACTGAAATGGAAAAAATGACGATAAATATTAAAACTAAAAGTGCGTCCTCTGAAAATTCGTTTGTTCGTTTTGAAAACATTAAACTTAATGATGAACAGTTACTTGTTAAGGAATCTATTGAAAAAATGAAATTATGGACAGGGAAGTCGGAATCTATGATGTCGGATTACATGATCCTGAAAAATACACTTAGTGAAGTAACCGCGACTGTTCATCAGTCCTTAAAAGAAATCGAAGATATTTCCGATCAGACAAGTATGCTCGCTCTCAATGCGTCGATTGAAGCCGCACGTGCCGGAGAAAAAGGAAGAGGCTTTGGGATAGTTGCCACCGGAGTCAGCGAGCTTGCGGACAAATCTCAGAAACAAACAGCACGTATCAGCGAGTCAATAAATAAAATAATCAACTCAATAAATTTGACAACTGAAAACATAGCGGTTTCAGCATCGGATATGCCGGAAATAATGTTATCCATAAAAAAGATTCACAATTATTTTAAGGATTCTATAACAATCTCAAACCTATACCAGAATATTCTTGTTAAAAATACCGAACTGAATAAAACGCATGAAGTTAGTAGTGATAAAGTTTACAGTGAAATGGGTATGGCTAGTCTGCTTCTTGACAAGAACAAAAAACACGGTGATGAAATGAAAGAAGCTATCAGCAATCACATTCGTGAAATTGAATCGATTGCCGGAATGAGTGATAACTTAAAAAAACTTATAGATGATTTAAACACTAAAACTAATGAAGTTATCGAAATAGCTCAATCGCTTCAGCAAATAACTGGATAAATACTACTTGACGGTTTTATACCGTTATTATTAAGTATTGCATACGAGAACTTTTAATAATTAGTTTTATCAATAATTTGATAATTACAAAACCTAAACTAACAGTCAGGATTCGGGGAACAAAGATGGAAGAATTAAAAAATATCATTACAGAAACTCTTACCATAATTAAAAGTGTTGGAGCGACAGCTCGAGAGGTAAACAGAAAGTCTATTGAGCGAAAAGATATCACTAAAAATAGTGCAACAATCATGGAAAGACTTATAAAAACCAATGCTAAACTAAAAACTAATTTTGACAAAGTAAATCGAAATCTAGAGAATTCTCTAAATGGAATAAACAGCAATTCAACTGAAGTAAACCGAAACATATCTATTCTTACTAGTGTAACAGACAGTTTAAATAAAATTAAAAGCGATTTCAGTCATATCGAAGAGGAAATTATTGAACTAAGAAAAATTGTTAATGAAATAAAAAAAGATACAGACAGTATATTTTCATTAGCGTTAAACGCCTCAATAGTATCAAGTAAATACACGTCAACCTCGGGTGTATTTGACGTTCTCGCAAACAAACTTAATGAAATGTCAAACTTCATAAATCAGAATCTTGAAATAATTATCAAAGTTGTAAAACCAATAACAGAAGGTATACAGAAATTAATTCTCGCAAACGACAGCGTTATTCAGGAAATCAGCAAAGGTTATTCAAATTATGTCGATATGCCCAAAATTCTAGAAAAACAAACAGCATCCATTGAAAGTTTAATTACTCAGGCGGCTGATTCCATAAAGCTAATCGAAGAACAAAGTAAGAATTTGGGAGACATCAGCAACATGATTACTCAAATGCTTTCAGATGCGGAAGGATCAATAAATGGTTCGGCAAACGTATATACATTCTCTGATAATTTAGCAACAGAGGTCAGCAAGTTATTAAAAAATGACACGCTAGATCAATCATTCGAAAAACAAATTGCAAACCTTTCAGAAAAATCCGGTACAGTAACAGAAACCGCGAGCCGAGTTAATTCAAAATCAAAAAATCAGTTTGATTTTTCGAAAGATTGCCTAAAATTTGTTGAAGCAATCATTAAAGAAGACCGTTCCATTAGAGATACTGCCGAACATTTCAGCAAAGAATCAATATCTAATAACTCGGTTTCGGACCAGATATCGAATACGCTATCAGTTATAACAAAACAGTTTTCTGAAGTCGAAGAAAATCTTAGAGATTCTGGAAAAACAATTCAGAAATTTAATGAAGATTATAAGCAGATTGATAATATTATCGAGTTCTTAAAAAATATTTTAAAATCGATGCATCTCATTGGAATGTATTCAAGAATTGAATCTGCCCGAGATGAAGAAAAATTTTCCGGATTTATAAACATTTCCGCTAACATTACAAAACTTCAGAAAAAAATTCAGAATAATATACCGGTCATCGAAAAAAACATTAATGATACGCATCAATTAATTGATTCGGTGAATAATGGATTTAAAAAGATTTCTGCTGACTTCTATAACATATCAGAAAGTTCTGATAAAATTATTCAACAATTAGGTGACATCATATCAATTAGTTCAAACACGGAAGAATTGAGTGAAGAAATTCTAAAAAATTCTCATGATATTGGTTCCTTGTTAGGTACCTTAAAAGATAATATCAATAAACTGCCTGAAATAGTTAAAGTCCCTATCGATGGTTCAGCCGCGAATATGGAAAGGGGTAAACAGCTTGAAATTAAATTCAAATCGGTAATCACCAAGCTTAACGAAGTTGAAGTCAAGGCGGCAAGCTGAAATATTTTGTTGTGTTGATTCCCTATGTTAAGATATTTCAAAAATACATTCATAAATTATGGATTACGATGGCGAATTGTCTATAATTAGGGTATAACCGATTAAAATTTTTTTAACTGTGATTGTGTTAATGAAGCTGTTCTTTACAATTTTCACATGGTTTTATTCAATTAATACTCCAAATCACCCCCGTTTTCACAGCATCCCTGCGAATATCCCAGTCTGATTCTGCATAGTTACGCAAAATCTAAATAACTCTAAAGATAATCAATCTTATTATTAAGATTGCTATCCAACAACTAACAAAATCCCAAATTCGTTATCTTTTTAATTAATGATATCCTCCTCATCATAATGCACATCTTAAAATATTTATTTGACAAATAATCACCATGAATGAAATTCTAAGAATAATTATACAGTATTAAGAAAATGTCACTTTGACAATGAATTTTCAACAAATAAAGCAAAAGAATCCAATCCAATGAATAACCTAGTTATGGTTGACGGTTTTATTGTTTCAATAGATTCTCTGCCGGTGGAATACCAAAAACTAGTAAAAGAAGCTCGCGAAAATGGCAAGGATATATCATTCAGCACAAAAA
>CAYLTM010000022.1:0-333 GCA_964386495.1 uncultured Leptospirales bacterium | reverse complement strand
CTATCGCGTGTAACAGAGTTGTTCTAATGGTGCTGGGAATTGAAAATCAACTATACTACAGGAGCCCCTCCCATTCAACTGGAACACCATATCTGATAAAAACATCACATCGTTTTAAATATACGTCAATAACACCATCTAAAGGATTAATTTTTTTGAGATTACAAAATACCTCATAAGATTTTTCCACATTACCTTTTATTAGAGAATGTATAGCATCCTCTAATTCACATTTAGTCTGATTTTTTAAAATTACCTGTTCGGGATCATCCTCATCAAATATTTCATAGATCAGAGTAGGTTCCGATTTCCCCTTTACCTTTAAATAATCAA
>CAYLTM010000021.1:34595-38393 GCA_964386495.1 uncultured Leptospirales bacterium | reverse complement strand
GGTAATCGAGCCGGCTGAAATACAAAAAGACCAGATTCTTAAAGAAGCTAATGATACAAAGGAAAAGATAATAGCTCAAGCACAGATTGAAGCAAAAAAAATTGTCGATGAAGCAAAAGCGAAGGCTATTGCCGAAGATAATAATTTGCAGTCCGCACTTAGATTGTCGGCAAAGAAATCCATTGATGCGTTAAAACAGACAATCGAAAAAGATGTTTTGAAGCAGACAATTGAAAAAGATGTGAAAAGTGCGTTGAGTAATGAGCAGCTTATGAAAACTTTTATTTCAGAAGTTGTTGGGCATTATATGAAAAATAATATTACTGATAGTTTTGAAGTAATGATGCCGGCAGATTTAAAGAATAAACTTTCTGATTACATCAAAAAAGAAATATCTTCTAAAGTTAATAATAAAATAGTTATGTCAAATGAAAGCATTCCTTCCGGATTCAGCTTAGTTAATAAAAACGCCAATATCGCGTTTGATTTTTCAGCGGAAGCGGTTAGTCAGCTTTTAAGTGATTATCTTCGTCCGGAGCTTCGTAAATATCTCTTTAAATAGATGGTGAGTAAATGACGCTTAATAATTACATAATAGGCTCTTTGCCGGAATTAACTTATAATAACCAGATCGTATGGGATATTAATGAATTTCTCGAAGAATATTCGAATGTTTTGATTCCCTTCGAGTATGAAATTAGTTTGATTCTTCTTCTGAATGAAATTAGAAATATAGAATTGATTCTCAAATCTCAGGTGGAAAAAACTGAACTGGATAGTCAGCATTTTTTTGTTCCGAATATTTTAAAACGTTCTGAAGTTGAACAATTTCTTGAAAGACCGTTTATCTGCCAACCGGATGAATACCCTGTTTTTATGCTGGAATTTTTCGAAGAATATGCTGAAACCAAAGAACGGTATGAACGGATTGATGAACTATATATCCGTTATTATTTGTATCTTGAAAGTCACGAAATTCCGTTTTTCAGATTTTTCGGGCGTGTTTCAGCTACCTTGAAAACTGTTGTTTCCGCTCTTCGGCTGATTAATTCTAAAAAACCTTTAGAAGGAAATTTGAAGGGTGATAGTAATATTGTTAGTGTTATTATGGAGCATCGTACAACAGCCGATTTGGGTTTGAAGATTATTTTCCCGGAAGTTGCGGATATTATTGCCTTATTTGATAAGCAGACAATTGATAGAGAAAAAGAAGTCGATAGGATACATTTCGCTCTCCTTGAAGAGGTGGGGCAGGAATCTCCTTTTGCCGATCATGTTATATTTGCCTATATAATCGGGCTGTTGATTAGAGACAGATGGAATAAGACCAGTCAGCAGGCTGGTGTTGAGTTTTTAGATAGAATTATTAAATCATAAGAGAGGTTAGTTATTCATGAGTGTGATTAATAACGCAACAGGCAAGATACTCGGAGCTCAAGGAAATCTAATGACCGTGAAATTTACCGGGAATGTCCGGCAGAATGAGGTCGTGTTTGTTGTAACCGGTAATAAGAAGCTGAAAGGCGAAATAATTGAAATAAATAAAGATGAAGCGAAAGTTCAGGTTTTCGAACCGACTAGAGGCATCAAGCTTGGTGATTCTGTTGAGTTCATTGGTGATCTTCTTACTATTGAACTTGGACCAGGTTTATTAAAAAGCGTTTATGACGGTCTACAGAATCCTCTTGAAGATATTGCAAAAGAAGCTGGTTTTTTCTTACCACGGGGATTGTATTTATCTCCACTGGATAGAGAAGCTCTTTGGGATTTTGAACCTATCGCTAAAGCGGGCGATGTTGTAGAGAGAGCTTCATATCTTGGACGTGTTAAAGAGTCAGTAGTTGACCATAAGATAATGGTGCCGTTTACTTTTAACGGAAAGGGTAAAGTAAAAAGCATAGTCCCGAAAGGAAGTTATAAGATTGATGGTGTTATTGCTAAAATTGAAGATGAAGACGGAAAAATTCATGATGTAACAATGACACAAAAATGGCCTGCGAAATTTCCAATCCGTTTTGGAGAAAGGGAATATCCTGATCAGCCATTGATCACCGGTTGTAGAATAATCGATGGACCTTTCCCTGTAGCAAAGGGCGGAACATTTTGTACTCCTGGACCATTCGGAGCTGGCAAAACGGTTCTTCAGCATCAGATATCGAAATTTGCACAGACACAGGTTGTTATTGTTGTTGCATGCGGAGAGCGTGCGGGTGAAGTCGTTGAAGTTTTAAGAGAGTTTCCGCACCTTGACGACCCGCAATCAGGCAAGAAACTTATTGACCGTACCTGTATCATTTGTAATACATCATCGATGCCGGTAGCGGCTCGTGAAAGTTCTGTATATGTAGGAATAACAATCGCGGAATATTATCGCCAAATGGGTGTTGATACCTTGATGCTTGCGGATTCTACTTCTCGTTGGGCTCAGGCACTTCGTGAAATGAGCGGTCGTCTTGAGGAAATTCCCGGTGAAGAAGCTTTTCCTGCTTATTTGGCTAGCCGTATATCGGAATTCTACGAAAGGGCTGGTGTTTTAAGAAATCCAGCTGGAGATTTAGGTTCTGTCACAATCGGTGGTGCTGTTAGCCCTGCCGGCGGTAATTTCGAGGAACCTGTTACTCAATCGACGCTCGCGGTAGTTGGTTGTTTTCTCGGACTTTCAAGACAACGATCGGACGCGAGAAGATTCCCTGCGATTGACCCGCTTATATCCTGGTCAAAATATCTAGATCGCTTTGAAATAACTGATGATCAAATAAAAAATCGTGTTGAGGTTATTAAACTTGCACAGAAGACCATTTTTGAAAGTGATGAAATAGGTAAAAAAATGTCGGTTGTCGGTGAAGAAGGCGTTAGTAATGATGATATAGTGGTTTTTATGAAGGGCGAATTCTACGATTCAGTTTTTCTTCAGCAGAACGCTTTCGACAAGGTGGACAGCGCCACCGATATGATACGGCAGAATGAACAGATAGATATGATTGGTGATGTTTTGCGAAAGAATTTTAAATTTGCGGTAAAAGATGACGCTCGTAAATTTTTTATTAAACTTACAGACCAGTTTATTCAGATGAATTATACAGATAAAAAAGATCCAGAGTATAATAATAAGAAAAATGCTATAATTTCATTAGTTAGAGGGATGTAATTATGATAAAGACTTATAACAAAATAGAAAAGATAAAAGGCAGCATCGCTCAGGTTAAGGCGGAAGGCGTTATGCTAGGTGAGCTCGCGATGGTTAAAATGGGTGATGGTCGTTCAACACTCGGCGAGGTAATCAGCTTCAACGGAGATCTTGTAAATTTACAGCTTTATCAAGGAACTAAAGGTGTTTCTACCGGTGACCAGATAAGTTTTCTCGGTAAACCTATGGAGGTTGCGTTCGGTAATTCTCTGTTGGGTAGGGTATTCAACGGTTCTGGGGTTCCGATTGATAAAGGACCGGAAATTATGGAAAACAAGGTTGATATTGGCGGACCTTCGTTTAATCCCGCAAAAAGAATCATTCCTAAACGAATGGTTAAGACAAATATACCGATGATTGATATGTTTAACACGCTTGTAATCAGCCAGAAAATTCCGATTTTCTCGATTCCGGGTGAACCTTATAATGAACTACTTGCACGTATCGCGAGCCAGACCGACGCGGATATTATTATTCTTGGCGGTATGGGTTTAAAGTTTGATGATTATGAATTTTTCCACAGATATTTTTCTAAAACAGGTGCTATTGAAAAAACTACAATGTTTATACATACAGCGTCTGATCCGGTTGTAGAATGTATTCTTGTACCT
>CAYLTM010000021.1:27981-34585 GCA_964386495.1 uncultured Leptospirales bacterium | reverse complement strand
TAACAGATATGACAGCTTTTGCTGACGCTTTGAAAGAAATTGCTATATCAATGGAAATGGTTCCTTCGAATCGTGGATATCCTGGTTCATTATATTCCGACCTTGCATATCGGTATGAAAAAGCGGTTGATATTGACGGTAGCGGCTCTATAACAATTATTGCTGTTACTACAATGCCAGGAGATGACGTTACGCATCCGGTGCCGGATAATACAGGTTATATTACTGAAGGTCAGTTTTATCTGCATAACGGTGCGATTGACCCATTCGGATCGTTGTCTCGTTTGAAACAGCAGGTTATGGGAAAGGTCACAAGAAAGGATCATAGCGATTTGGCTAATTCCATGGTAAGACTATACGCGGATGCAAAAAAAGCTAAAGATAGAGAATCAATGGGATTCCGTTTGAGTGAATGGGATAAAAAGCTTTTGAAATACGCGGAACAGTTTGAAGAAAGATTGATGAGCCTTGATGTAAATCTTGATATTGAAGAACAGTTGGATTTGGGTTGGACTATTTTAGGTGATTGCTTCAATAGTAATGAAGTCGGACTTAAAAACGAGTGGGTCGAAAAATACGGTAAATGGAAATAATTATCGAGGTTTAAATGGCAGAGATAAAGTTAAATAAAACAGAGCTAAAAAAACAGAAGGTATTATTAAACCAACTTACAAAGTATCTGCCGACATTACAGCTAAAAAAACAGCAGCTGCAGGTTGAGTGTGACGGTATCCGTAATGTTGTTGAAAAGATTGAGTCTGATCTCTTAAAAAAGAAAGATTCCATATCTTCTTATGCGATATTATTTACAGAAAAATTAACTCTTTCAATAGAGGACTATATTACAGTTGTGCAGGTTGATTCCGGTATTGAGAATATTGCTGGGGTTGATGTTCCCCTATTTAAAGCTGTGATTTTTGATGAGCGGAGTTATTCATATTTTATAACACCGGTGTGGTTTGATAACGCGGTTATTGATTTGAAAGAGCTTATATCTATAAAAGAAAAAGCAAGACTTACACGTAAACGGCTAGAACTGTTGGAAGAAGAACTGCGTCAGACAACTATTAAGGTTAATCTTTTTGAAAAGAGAATGATTCCTAAGTGTAAAGAGAATATTAAAAAGATAAAGATTTTTCTTGGAGATCAGGAAATCGCGGCTATATGTAATGCTAAAATCGCGAAAGATAAACTGAAAAAGAAAGAATTTCTTCAGTTGGAGGCGGTATAAGTGATAGCAAAAGTAAAAAAAATTCTTTTTCTGGGTCCACAGTCCGAAAAATTTGATATATTGTATAAACTTCAAAAACTTGGAATCGTGCAGTTAGAGAAGTATAAAGGTGAAGGTTTTCAATCAGAATCGGTCGAGGTTGATTCTATTGATATTGAACGATCAGTAGCTGCTATGAAAGTCATTAAAGAGTTTCATGTAGATAAGGAATTTCCCTGTGAGAAAGCAGGAACTGTTGATGTTGATGGCGTAATAGATAAAATTATTTCCCTTGATAAGGATCTTTTGTCATTGAAAGAGGAATCTATCCAGCTGAAAAGCAAGCATGAAGATTATTCTTTCTGGGGCAGGTTTTCTCTTTCAGATATTGTTAGCATAACAAATAGTACAGGTGTAGTTCTACAGTTCTGGGAACTTGCTGTGAAAAATATTGAGAGGCTGATTCTGCCGGATGGCGTTAGATTAGTTGAAATTAATCATGATGCAATGACGAAGTATTTTATGACATTCTCGAATGAGCATATACATCTGGATGGCTGCATAGAAGAAAAGTTCGATGAAGATATTTTCTCTATTGAAGATAAAATCAAAAAAAATAATGAAAGGCAGCACGAGATAGTTTGCGAGCTCACAAACTTTATGACTTACAAGGACGCTGTTTATAGAAGATATTTAAGTGCGTTGAATAATGTTAACTATAAAACTTCGCTGTCATACATGATTAAACCAGCGGATGGTTTATTATACGCGTTTCAGGGATGGATTCCGGCTAAAAATTATCAGAAGCTGGTTAAATCGTTGGATAAAGAAAATATTTATATCCTCGAAGTTTCCCCAGATCCAGATGAGCGAATTCCAACTTTTATTGCAAATAAATCATTCGGAGCTATGGGGCAGGATCTTGTTGAATTTTACGATACACCTTCAGCACAGGATTGGGATCCAAGCTGGTGGGTGTTTCTTTCGTTTACAGTGTTTTTTTCTATGATATTAGGTGATGGTGGATATGGTCTATTGTTATTTCTAATCATGCTGTATTTTAGAATAAAAAAACGAAAATCTAAAACATCGACTAAGCGTTTTTTAAATATGGCTATGGTGTTGACGTTTTCCACTTTTGTGTACGGTATAATATCAGGCGGATTTTTTAGTGTCGCTGAAACAAATCCTGTATTCGGATGGATATTAAAATATAAACTTTTCATCGGTTCCGGCACTGACAAAGCGGTAATTAATAACATGATGCGGGTATCAGTACTGATTGGTATTATTCATATTTCTTTGTCAATGATGATTAAAACCCTTAAGCTTATTATTAGCGAACGAAGCTTTATTGTTCCGCTATCGTATATAGCCTGGATAGTGATTATCTGGACTTTCTTTTTTTACTACGGTTCTCCTTTTATGGGAATAGAGTCAAAACTGCCGATACAGAAAAACATTATGATCGGTTGTGCCGCTGTTGTTTTTTTAACCAGTGCGGGAAGTTTTAATCCGGTGAAAATATTTTTCGGCGGTCTTCTAGGACTATATAATGGTGTTCAGTTTTTTTCAGACGTTCTAAGCTATATTCGAATTTTCGCGTTAGGATTGTCAGGTGCTATTATTGGACAGATATTTAATGGAATGGCTTCGGATATTATGAGTTTAGGTTATTGGGCTATACCGCTTGCTGTTATTATTGGTTTTCTCGGTCATTTATTAAATATTATGCTTTGCATCATGGGAGCGGTTATTCACGGTCTTCGATTAAATTTTCTTGAGTTTTATAGATGTTTTTTTGTAGGCGGCGGGAAGCCGTTTAAACCATTAAAAGATTTATTGTCTGATTAGACAATTATCTATATAGTCAGTTTTTGACATTGAAGTGGAAGTAGACTATTTTTTTATTAAGATTAATAAATTAGGAGAAAAATTATGGATTTTGCATTAATTGGACCAATGTTATCACTTGGAATGGCGGCGGTTGGTAGTTCAATAGGTTGCGGTTTGGCAGGTATGACTTCTCATGGTGTTATGTCAAAAACTGATGAACAGCATGGATTGTTTATTGCACTAGCGGCTATGCCGGCATCTCAGACTATTTACGGTTTCGTTTTAATGGTTATTCTTCAGGGGGCTGATCCGGTTAAAGTTACAGCTATCTCGAAAATTGGTATTGGATTAGCTGCTGGATTAGGTTTGATGGTAAGTGCCATTTATCAGGGTAAATCATGCAGTTCTGCTATTCTTGGTGTTGCAAGAAAACCGGCAATAGCGGGAAAGAGCTTTATTACGCCCGGTATCGTTGAATCATTCGCACTTTTTTCTTTGGTTGGCGGAATTATATTGGCCAGCTAATTAAATAATCTTTTTTGAAAATTAAATCGCCGCAATAAATCTTATTGCGGCGATTTTTATCCCTCTGTTTTTTTCCTGCTTATTTTTCTGAATGTGTATATTCAATTAAATTTACTACTCGCCGTAACATTTTTCAATAATCAAAGTGTAGTTCAGTAATAGACAGCATGAGCCATATATTTCGTTGTTTAGAAAATAGAATAATTTCTACAAAAATTTTGAAATATATGTTAACAAAATAATCAAAGTGTTAAGAAAAATCTATAAAAAAAGGTGTCAGAGACATTATCGTCTCTGACACCTTAAAAAACTGAATTTTTTACAAAAAAATTATTGCCGATTTTACAACTTGTTGTTATATTATTGTTAGCACTCAATAAAGATGAGTGCTAACAATAATATTTAGTTTGATGATAGGAGGTGGATTATGAAATGGGGGCTAACAAAAAGGAAAAACTTTTCTGATGGATCTATAGATTCCTTTAGGAAGGATTTTGACAAATTTTTTGATGAGTTTTTTAGTTTAAAGCCTTCATCAATGATTGAATCTAGTTGGCTGCCTAAAATCGATGTTGAGGAGAATGATCGGTCAATATTTATAAAGGCAGAATTACCGGGTATTAATGAAAAAGATATTAACGTAACTCTGGATTCAGATGTATTGACTATTGAAGGTGAAAAGAAATTTGAACAAACGGATACGAGTAAGGATTATTGCTGTATTATTTCAGAAAGGTCATATGGCTCTTTTTCCCGCACTATTCGTTTACCGGCATATATTAAACCGGATAAAATATCTGCAGTGTATAAAAACGGAGTGTTGAATATTGAATTACCCAAAGACGAGAAAAAAGATTTAAAGAAAATTAATATTGAGGTTAAGTAAGGAGGTTTTTATGTATAACAATAATGATGTATTTAATGAAATTAAAGATTTTTTTAACCAGTATTTTGATTACTCCCCAGCTGATCGGATTGATTTTCCATATGTCAATCTTTTTGAAAAGGATGATTGTGTGAAAATTGAAGCAATTTTGCCAGGGGTAAATGTAGATGATATTTCTGTGGAATTGAATGAAAAGAATATTATTTTATCTGGTGAAAGAAAACAGGATAATTCTAATAGTAAGTTTATAAGAAGAGAAAGAAGATTCGGTACTTTTAAAAAATCAATACGTCTACCATATCCGGTTGACAAAGATAAAATATCTGCTAATTTGAAAGACGGTATATTGATCATTGATCTGGTTAAAAGTGATGAGGCTAAACCTAAAAAAATTGTAATAAATTAATGGAGGATACTATGGAAAACAATTTAGATACAAAGAATAATGATAGAGTAATTTTTCCACCGGTTGATATTTATGAAAATGATTCCGAGTTCGTTGTTGTTGCTGATATTCCTGGTGTAGATAAAAGTAATATAGATATTACAATTAATGATAATAAACTTGAAATTAATGGCAAAATTTCAAACAAGAATGATGTTGATTCACTTCGTTACAGGGAATTTTATTTACAGAATTATTACAGAGCGTTTAATGTTGGAAGTGTTATTGATTCTAATGCTATAAACGCTACTGTAGTTAATGGTGTTTTGACGTTGAAACTTCCAAAAAGAAATGAAGTAAAACCAAGAAAAATTGAAATATCTGTTAACTAACGTTTTCGTAAAACTCATCGATATCGTATTTCGATGGTTTTAAAAATTGATTATACATTGAAAACTTAAAATCATGGAATCAATGTATCTGCTAACTAATTGGTGGCGATTATGGCTCACCGTCGCCTACGGCGGCTATGAATCATTTTTACCACCAATTAATGACCAATTACGAATCAATATTATTTGTTTGATGAAATTTTCTTGACTTAATGGTTTGGTTTTTATTCAATGCTTTAATACTAAATTGAGGATTTGTAATGGGCAATTCATTTAACATACAATTGAAAATAGTTAGTGACGTTCCAGTTATCTATATTGAGGGAGATATGACATCGGAGGCTGATTCGGAAATTATTGAAAAATATAATGAGATCAGCAATAAAGATAGTTTGAAAAATATTATAGTAAATTTTGAAAAAACGAACTATATTAACTCTGCTGGTTTAGCAACGTTGATAAATGTTATTCATGCAATGGAAAGTCATGGTGGCGTGGTAATATTAACTAAATTAACTGCACATTTTCTTAGGGTAATGGATATTATAGGTATTACAGATTTAGTTAGTATCTTTGATACAGATGAGGAAGCTATTCAGTTTATACATAGTTCTTCCAAAAAATAATTATTTCTAAATGTCTATTCGATATCCACGAATTTTCTTTCAATAAAATTAATGATATCGTCCTGTTTATTAGTGATTGGCATATTTGGTACAGATTTGATAAAATGTCTGCCGTATCCTTTAGAAATAATTCTATTATCAAAAATTGTTATTACACCTTTATCGTTAAACCCCCGTATTAATCTTCCGATACCCTGTTTAAATTTAATTATTGCTGATGGTATCTGATAGTCGTAAAAAGGATTACCTCCGTCGATAATAATTTTTTCACATACCGCTTCCATAAATGGATCGTCAGGCGGTGAAAAAGGTAGCTTAATGATGAATACTGCTTTAAGTAAATCTCCGGACAAATCAATACCTTGCCAGAAGGAATCTGTTCCAAGAAGGATTCCTCCAGGATTATCAATAAACATTTGTAAAGCCGTTGAAGCGTCATATTCATCCTGCGAAAATACTTGACGGTTTGAAAGTTCTGAAAATAATTTTCTAAAGATTCGTATCGATGAATAGGATGTAAATAGGAATAGACAATTACCATTGATTTTTTCTATAATATTTAGACAACGATTGATGCAGGTTTTTAGGTATTCTGCGTCGTTTGATGAAAATTCTATTGGCGGTATGTATGTAATTGCACATTCCCTGTAATTATATGGAGTCGGGAAAATACCGCTTTCAAAATCTTTCAATCCAAGCTGTTTTTTAATAAAATCAAATTTATTATCAATTGAGAGTGTCGCT
>CAYLTM010000021.1:17878-27971 GCA_964386495.1 uncultured Leptospirales bacterium | reverse complement strand
ATGTGAAAATTGACGATGAATAAAAACTATATACCGTTTCCTCAAGAACTTCCGCTATATTAATTGGAAGTCCCTTAATGAAGATACTGTTTTTATTTTTTCCGATGTAATATACCCATTCTTTTATGTGATTACTTAATGCTGAATTCAGATTATTGTATAGGGTGAAAAAATATGACTTTATAATTTCCAAATCTGAAATAATATCATCAGAAATATTGTTTTTGATTTTCATTGTTTTAATTGTTACATAAAGTTCTTCTGCTTTTTCAACAATTGGGAAACTAGACTGCATTGGTTTTTTTAGACGATAGGTTCGTTGGTATCCCAGTAGTCTATCACATTCAGTTAAAAGTGTGTGAAATAACTTCTCAATCTCAGATAAAAGTTTTAAAATCCTTTTATTATCCATCGCAGTATAAGCTTTTTTCAATGAAAGCTTTTTTTCTTTACGAATCAAACTGGATATTTTCAGCATAGTAAATGAATCAATCTGAAATCCCAACTGTTCTGATGCTGTTTGTATAATAAAGTGGGACTCATCAAAAATTACATTGTCGAAGAAGGGTAGGTATGTTTTTCCTATTGCGATATTTGTGAAAAACAGTGAATGATTCAAAACAAGTACTTTTGATTTTTTCCATAATTTTTTTGTGTTCATGAAAACACAATTTTTAATATAAGGGCAAGCATTACCTTTACAATCTTCGGAATTTCTGCATATTGATGACCAGAGATCACTTGCTATATTAATATCGTATTTTGTAAACAGCTCCTTATTGTTAAATAAATTTTCTATCATAGCTACTTCATCTTTTGACATATACATGAATGATCCATTATTTAATCCGCTGTTGAACTTATTGAGGCATGGGTAATTTGAACTACCAAGACATAGAGAATAATTGAATTTTACTTTATAAAGTTGATAGAAAAGTTTTTGGATTATGGGTAAATCTTTTTCGGTTAATTGTATTTGAAGATTTTTTGTAGCTGTAGAAATAGCAAGAATTTTGTCATTATCAATGCAGTACTTTATTGAAGGTATAAGGTATGCAAGTGTTTTGCCAGTTCCGGTTCCAGCTTCAATTATTGCATTTCGGTTATTGGAAATCGCCTCAGAAACTTTTTCTGCCATAAGTTTTTGGCTTTCACGGTATTCATAAAAAGAAAGGATGTCTTTTAGACATCCTTCTTCTCCGAAAATTGCATCCATCTATAATACCTATTCGAATCTGAATGACGGATAGGTATCAATAATTCCGGTAGTATAACTTATAATATTTAATAGATATCTGAAATATCTCACCATGAAATCGAATAAGAAGGCTGGCCATTTGCCTTTAAACGCTAATACCAATAAGCCTATTAAAGAAAAAACAAAGGCTGCAATTGTCAAGACACATGTTAGAATAATATGCGGAAGCATTATAAGTAAAATACCTACTATGGATAACCGCATTAATGCAAGAATTCTGGAATGCTTGATCGGCGGATGTGTTTTAAGCTGTAATGGATAATCAATGTTTTTCGCACCTGCAAACGGTGGTTTATCTTCAACAATATCTGTTACAGATGCCAAAATCCCCGCAAAATACCTTATTGTTTTCTCATTATATAGTACAAAATCTTTTTCAGCATGACCGCTGAGTAATATTATGATATTGTTGAAAAAACCAAGAACTAATCCTACTAATGAATAGAGCAATAAAGTTATAAAATGAGGGATAAATGTTAAATGGTAAATAAGCAATAAACGTAATAGTGCACGCATTTTAGCATATCTTAATGAATAGTCAATGCTGAAACTTATATATCCAGAACCGGCAACGCCAAAATCATCAGGTTCGTCGGTAATCGTTTCAACTGGATTAATGTCCAGAAAATCCAGATCAATGTGCTTAGAGCTTCTTGATGGAATTGTCAATTCTGAATCATCCATTTTTTCAATGTCTATTTCAGGTAGATCATCCTCGGAAAAGCTTTCCGTTAATGGAATATTACTAAAATTTTTTGATTTCGGATGTTCTTCCGCTTCTTCTACTTCGGTTGAAAGATCATCAATGTTTAAATCGGGGCTAATTTCAGAAATAGACAATTTCAGATCAATCTCTTCATCATCTTCATTATTTTGAATTTTTATTGTATCGTCGGAGGTTTCATAATCATCAAGATTAATGCCTGCATCATGTATAGTTAAACGGAGATTGTCTTCTTGTTCGTCATTGTCAAGTTTTTCGCTGTTATGATAATTATCTTCAACATCGAGATCAACATCGAGTGTTTGCAGATCGAGTGTGAGATCGTCGCTGCTACCTAGATCAGATGTTTCATCAAAACTATTTTCTTCAGATGTCATTACATTATTATCAAAGTCGTCCAATTCCGGTTCCTCACCGGCACTTTCAGTGTCATCATCTTCAAGATCTATATCAAGGTGTTCGATATCTATGGTAATATCTTCATCACTGACATTTTTATTAATTTCTTTTTGAGGTAATATTTCTAATTCATCATTTTCTTCAGGCTGATAATCATCGAGTGTCAGTGAATCGTTATTGTTTTCTTCGATTTGAAAGTCGTCTGTTAAAAAATCATCTTCCAATGATTCCCCTGCGGCAATATTTTCATCATTATCGAGATCAATATCAAGGGAATTAAGATCTATAGCAAGATTTTCATCCGGCATTCCGAAATCATCATCTATATCTTTATCATCATCTAGCGATTCGCTGTTCAAGTCAAGCAGATCATCGGATTGTGGTTTGTTTAACTGATATTCCTGTTTATCAAGAATAGACATATCAAATTCAGGCTCGATCTCTTCATCTTCTATATAGTCATTTTCTTCGACAGACATTTCGTTTATATTATTGCTATCGAATTCTTCTTGTTCATCATCGAGCTCCGGTAGTTCTCCTGCAAAATCATCGTCGGATGCTTCGATCTCTGTATTATTAGATATTTCATCTGTACCGAAATCAGTACCGAAATCAAATTCATCGGTTTCTTTTTTTAGCGGTATTGAGTCATTTCCAAATTCAGAATCTTCCGGTATAAAATCATCTTCATGGTTTTTTCCGGTTGCATCATGATCCTGTTTGTTTTCTAATCTGTAGTCGAAAATATTTTTATGCTTACATTTTGGACAGTCAAACCCGAATTTTTTACCTTTGACTTTTTCATCACTTACAGAAAATGATGATTCACAGTTTTTGCATTTAACAAACATTATAATACCTCAGAATGACATTAGCTAGCAGAATATTTTTCATTTATATTGTTTTGTATAATTAAAAATGATATAGGAAGAAAGAATATCATATACCATTTCATATCCCTTCCATTTATTTCCTCGGATTTTTGCAGGTACTTCAGACTTAAGTAAAGCCCCCAAATCCCTAACGTAAAAATAAACAGCATTATATTGGAAACTGGATTATCACCGAATATCTTACTAATTTTAACAAGCCACCAGAAATAGTAAAAACCCAGAGAGAAAATTATCATTAGCAATAATATTACAAGATTATCCTCAGGATTATAACTTACGGCCTTATTCATCTTTTTTCTCCATTAAATATACATATTATTTAACTAAAAGCTATGTGTCTACTATTAATTAACGGTCAAAAAGGTATAATATATGAGAATTTTTTCTACTGTTTAATTGAATCTAACAATTAGAATCAAGAAAAACTTGGAAACCGTTAAAAATTTTGACATACAGCAGTATGTGTTATCTTAAAATATAATATTGTCTAAAATTTGTGCAATAACGAAAATAATAATGAAAAAAATAGTTGTAATAATTTACTAATTATTTAGTGTTAATTTATTGCACGTTTGTAATAAAATCCCACTGAATTGTGGTTTTTTACAGGCATCTAATTAACGACAATGAGACAGTTAATTAAGTCATAAAGTTAGACAAGTAAAAATTATTATTATTGGGAAAAAAATGATAAAAGAATATAATTATACAACACCTATACAGCGAAGGTTAGTGCTGCTGAATACATTTTTCACAGCTTCCGCTGCAGGATTTTTGTTTTTTGATTTTACTTCGTTACTTCAATCCTTATTCCTTTATAAACAGGTTTTAGAATTAGGCTTAATATTTGTGTTTTTGTCACATTTTTTAGGCAACTTTATCGGACGTTTATTATTTTCTAAAATAAAATACAGCAGAATATTATACATTATTATTGAATTACTTTTAATAATTTTATGCTCTTTATATTTCTTAAAAGAATTAATTCTTGAAACTGGACGTGATGAATTATTTATCAAAATGTTCATGAATCATTCCTACGTTATTTATTTGTTCGCGTTATCTTTAGGATTGTTTCTTGGAATGAAAAATATTTATTTTCTGAAAGTTTCTAGCGGTAAATATTTTGATGAAAAAAAAGGAGCTGGTTTATTTTTTGGAATGATGTTCGCAGGAATATTATTTGGAATTATTTTTTATTTCTTATTTTCTTTTTCGCTTATAAATTATTTTGTCACGGCATTTCTTTTCATTCCTGTTTTATTAACATCGTTTTTCATTAAGCTTCAATTTAATCCGACTGTTATGTCCGTTAAGGAATCTGATGAGCCGGAAAAAATAAATACGATTGAAAATTTATTTTATCGCGATGATTTAGTTTTTAATTATCTCAATTTTACTTACGTAATAATTTATATTACTATTGGCTCCATTACTGCTATAAGATTTTATGGAGATGTTTTTAGTGTAAAACTTTCATATTTGATGATAGCATTGGCTTCAATTTGTTTTGGTTTTTTATTTGCAAAGTTTGTAAAAAAACCTCATTGGAACATTTATTCTGAAATGCTCTTTCCAGTTACATTTATAGTTTTCTACATACTCATGAATAGTTTCTGGATGCTCTTTCCATTTTATATTGGTCTGTTTTTCTTTTTTCCAAATGGTTTTGTTCTTGGATTTTCTATGAGAAATTCTATATCATGTGTATTAGATAAATATAATCATGAGAAAAGCTTTTCTATCTTAAATTACGCCGCCTTTATTATGCCGTTTCCAATAACAGCTTCTATTTTATTTATTCCCTTTACAAATAGATGGTTTTTTATTTTCTTCTATATAATTGCGTTAATTAATTTATTATTTCCAGGAATTTATATTTTTCAAAACAGGAAGATTGTTGTTAGAAAGGGGATATATATTTTACTATTTGCCCTGCTTGTACCGTTATATCTTTTGCTGCATCAGTATTTTGAGATACCGCTTGATAATAATCTGTTTGTTTCCAGAATTAAGGGTTTTAATAAAATTTATAATATAAATTCTGATTCAGATTATTTTTCAGAAGTTGGAAATGTATATCTTAATAATAGAAGGATTTTCCATATATCCGATCAGTCTATTAGAGATTTGAGACGAAGTGTTATGATGACTTCTCTGTTTGTCGATCCATTGACCAGTGACGTTTTGATTGTTGACGGGTATCGAAGATTTTTCGATAACAGTGTGTATTCGATATTCACTAATGCGGTATGTCTTGACTATCTTTCGGATAGTGATGTTGATTACAATAATCTGCCAATTATCGGACGTAAGAGTACTATCACTTTTCATGAGGATATATTATCGTTTGTGAAACGGAAAACTTCAAAGTACAACATGATTATTGATGTCCCGAATTTATATGACCAAAGATATAGTACTTTTCGTTTCAGTTTAGATTATTATAAACTTATGAAATCACGGTTGAAAAATAATTCTGTTTTTGTTCAGGTAGTTCAGCCGAAATATATAAGAAATTTTTATAAGAATAATGCGATGAGTAATATAAATAAAAGTTATGTTAAAGTGATTGTTTTTTTCTTTGGTGAAAGTTTAGTGATATTGGGATCAGACAATCCTGATCTGCTTTCTATGTCCAGTGATAGTTTAAATCGACTGGATGTGAATATTTCGAGAGATAAATCCTTCGCTACTTTGTTTTTTTCCAATATTCAATGTCTTATGCATGTGCTTCTTTCTGATATCAATGCTCTGGATTTTAAATATGTTGAAAAAAGTAAAAAAAATGTAACACCTTTAAATATGCGTAAAATAATTTCAATATTGCCTGACAGTATTTTCAATCAATATTTGAATGAAAATAGTAAAGCACTGGAACTGATTAACAAGGAAAATTTAGTTGATCTTTCAATTATTGGTCAAAAAATTATTCAGAATAGTGACATTGTTTCATTAATAAAAAAATCGGAACTGCATGAAAGCAATTATGAAATGGAGTCTGAATCAGTATGTCTTGCTGAACTTAATAAAATAGGCGATAACAATATTGAACTTAGAAAATATATTGGTGGTATTATCAGCAATAAAAAAAGTTTTTACAGTGACGCGGCTGAGCAATATATTAAGCAGAAAAATTGGATGAAAACTAAGGATGCCTACAACGCCGTCTTAATAATTGATCCGGGAAATTTTACCGCAAATTATGAATTAGCTTTAATCAGTATGAGTTTACAGGAATATGATAAGGCATTTGCTTATTTATCGGCAGCTAAGAATCTTCAGCCTGACAATCCAAATGTTTATAAAAACATGGGAATTTTGCAGTATACAAAAGGCGAGTTTACTAAGGCTCTAGAATATTTTCTAAATCCTGTTACTCTGAAAAATAATGATTTGAGTGTTTATCTTTTTACTGCTTTTTGTTATGAGGAGCTAGGTAAATTTGATGATGCCAAGGTATATTATCTGAAAGCGCTAGATATTGATAAAAATAATAAAGAAATTAAGATGCTGATTGAACGACTTGAAAAGAAAGCAGTATCTGGAGTAAACATCTCAAATATACAGTCTTCAAGTCAGCAAAAAAATCAAACAGAGGTTGAAGAAGACGAATTCATTCCTTTGCCGATTAATAAAACGGCTTATGAAAGAAGGATTCCTGATGCTGATGTCGCAAAATATTCGGTATTCGATAAAACGGAAAATGCAAAGTATTTAAGTATGATAGAAGAAAAAACTGCTCAAAGCGCTCCTAAAAAAGGTGTTTTTGGAAATATGTTTGGCGGAACAATTTCTGGGCAGCAGGATGAACCGATAGACAAGGATGAAATATATCTGCAGGAATATGCACCAATCGAATAATCAAGGCGGAAGAATTATGCGAATGTTATTTATTGTAATAATTATCTTTCTCGGGATAAGTGTCAGAGCTGAGTCTTCCTTGCCTATAGATTTAACAGCAATGCCGGTTTATGTGAAAAACGGTTTCGATCTTCTTGATATCAGGAGTATTCCTGAACAGTTGGATGAGTCATGGGTAATGATTCCCGGTAATGCTAATAATCGTTCCATCCGGATAATAGATCTTCCATTTTCAGACATTCCAAAACGAAAATTATTTTCATCTAACATGGATACACGACATTTTACATTTTTATTTAAAATAAATCTTGATGAATCATTAATAAGAGATCGGTCTGTGGGTCTTCATCTCGCGCAAATCGGTGAAAACTGGGAAGTTTTTGTTAATGGTAATTTAGTTAAAAGTGCTATGTTTCTAGATAAAGATGACAATGTTACAGTGGTTCGTTCTGTGAGATCGGAAATTATCGAAATGCCTGTAAAATATTTATTGTCCGGCGATAATATTATTGCGTTTCATATAGCTGGTGATCCTACTAAAAACAGAACCGGATTTTATATGGCAAAAAATTATTATATAGATTATTATACTAACATGAAACGAAGTCCGGTGGACTTTGTTAACTTTATGTTATATGGTATATATTTAATTTTTGGAATGTACCATTTGTTTTTATATGTAAGACGTCCAAAGGATAAATTTAATCTAGCATTCGGATTGGCAGGATTACTCATTTTCGTATATTTCGTTTTCCGATCAAACTTCATTTTTTCGGTAATCCTAGATACAAATTTGATTAAAAGGATTGAGCTTGCAACTCTGATAGCGATTATGCCGATGATGGTTTGGTTTTTCGATTCGATTATCTTTGGTAAAATGAGAAAGTTTACTAAAATATATTTACTCGTATCATTGTTTTTTGTTATTGCGATACAATTTGCAGAAGTAGAATTTCTGCTAGCTTGGCAATACACCGCTATTATACCTATTGGTTATATAATCATGTTCAATATTGGAATCCCTTTTTATAAACAATACCGTCTCGTTTATGATGCAGATCTTCCCAATAACCAGACTGCAATTATTAAAATTCCTTTACTTCTTCTTAAAACAATTCTGATGTCGATACCTGGAAATTTAATGCTGGGGATGATTGTTGTTTCAACTACAATTATTATCGATATTGTTAGAGTAATCAACGGGAATCCGGGAACATTTACGCAGTATGGTTTTTTTGTATTTATCATCGGTCTGATAGTAATGCTGGCTAACAGATTTATGAATGTTCATAATCAAATGGAGGTTCTGAACATTACATTAGATGAAAAGGTTAAGGATCGTACGAAAAAACTACAGAACGCGAATGAGGAACTTCATGCAACCATGGAAGAACTCGAAGCGATGAACGACAATCTTGTAAGAACAAACTCTGACCTCGAAGAAGCTCAAAGAATCGCCGCCCGCGATATGAAAATGGCAACTCAGGTTCAATCCAGCTTCTTTCCAAAGGAACCATATAAGAGTGCTGAATGGGATACCGCGTTTTTGTTTAAACCAATGGCGGGTGTAGCTGGTGATCTATATGACTTCTATTTTAGTGGTACTAAACTTTACGGGATATCAATGTTTGATGTTTCGGGGCATGGAATCGCTTCCGGTCTAATAACAATTCTTGCAAGGTCAATAGTTTTTCGAAGGTTTATGAAGGACGCGGATGAACCGTCCAAAGAGGGGCTTAATGAGATACTTCAAAAAATCAACAAAGATCTAATAACCGAACTAGGTAATGTTGATTACTATCTTACAGGAATGATGCTAAGGTTGAATAACACAATTGAATATGTAAATGCTGGTCATACGGATTTGCTTTATAGGTCGAGTAAAACCGGATCTGTCAAAATTGTCGAACCGAAAGGTGTCAATTTTAAAGGGCATTTCCTGGGTATACCGGATATGCAGGAAGATTATTATGTGGTTAAATTTGAACTTCAAAAAAATGATATGCTGCTTATATATAGCGACTGTCTTATTGAAAGCGTTAATAATCAGAATGAACAATTTAGTATTGACCGTTTGACGCAGATTTTAGAGGATATTCCTAATAATATTTCAGCACAAAAGGCTTTAGATTATATAATGAAAAACTTTTATAACTTTTTAGGCGATAAACCTCTGAATGACGATTTATCTGTTATTCTTCTGCAAAAAAAATAATGAATAGTAAGCTATACAAATCAGCATTAGTTATTATTATTTCAACATTTGGAAGCCGTATACTGGGTTTTGTTCGTGATATGATAATCGCGAATTATTTCGGTGCCAGCAGAATGCTTGATGGTTTTTTTGTGGCGTTTAGAATACCGAATTTATTCAGAAGACTAGTCGCTGAAGGATCTCTCACGATATCTTTCGTGCCTGTTTACACGGAATACCTTGAAACAAGATCGGCTGATGAATCTCTTAATCTTGCGCAAAAGACATTATCTCTGCTTCTCGTCAGCCTTGTACTGCTTGTCAGTCTTGGAATAATTTTTTCACCTCAGATAGTCCATTTGTTTGCTTTCGGGTTTACAGATCAGAAGGTTATATCATTGACGATTACACTGAACAGGATAATGTTTCCATATTTATTTTTTGTAAGCATTGTCGCGTTTTGCATGGGTTATCTTAATTCTCACAGGAAATTTTTCGCTCCAGCGGTGTCCCCGATGCTATTAAATATCGGTTTCATTTTTGGTGCGGTTGTATTACGAAATTTTTTTAATGAGCCGCTATATGGTTTAGCGTTAGGGGTGATTATAGGCGGGATAATGCAGCTGCTGCTGCAGATTCCATATATGATTAAAGAGGGGTTTGTTTTTAAAATTTCAGCAGATTTCACCCATCCGGGGATTAAAAAGATTTTCACGATGCTGACTCCCGCTCTGTTTGGAATTGCGATATATCAGATCAAT
>CAYLTM010000021.1:13597-17868 GCA_964386495.1 uncultured Leptospirales bacterium | reverse complement strand
CCCCGGTATAAAAAGAATCCTTCGAATGGTTGGCGCCGCGTTTGCCGGTGGTGCGGTGTGGCAGATGAATCTTCTTGCTAATACTATGCTGGCATCCATGCTGCCGGATGGATCAATATCATATCTGTATTATTCTGATAGATTAACTGAGTTCGCTCTTGGTATATTTGTCATTTCGATTGGTAATGTTATGCTGCCGGAATTGTCAAGTGCTGCCGCGAAAAATGATATTGATGGTTTAAAAAAAATGTATGTAAAGGCTGTAAGTGCGTCGCTATTTTTCGCGGTACCTACAGCGGTGATACTTATTGTCTCCGGTAGTGAAATCATATCGGTACTTTTCGCGAGGGGAAAATTCACACAGTTTGATGCTGATATGACATACAAGGCGATAATATACGCTACTCCGGGAATAATAGCCGTGTCGGTTCATAAAATGATTACCACGCTTTTTTATTCGCTGAAGGATACTAAAACGCCGGTAATAACGGCAGCTATAGCATTTATTTCAAATTGTATTTTCGGATATTTTCTTATGCAGACAGACCTTAAACACGGAGGTCTTACTCTCGCGAATAGTATTTCGGTAATCATACAGGTGATATTACTCACAATTATATTAAGGAAAAAAATCGGAGCAGTAAATAACAAATCAGCGGTGCACAGTGCTATAATAATTACAATTTCATCTTTTCTGATGGGTGTGGTCATGTTTGTTATCGGAAAAAATATTAATATAAATGCGTCCGCAACAGGAAAAATAATAGAGCTTGGAATAATACTTTTTTCCGGCGGTGTTCTGTATTTGTTCATTTGTTATGTCTTTCGTCTGGATGAACTAATGATTTTAAAACCGCTGATGATGAAAATTAAGAAAATCGCACGCCGATGACATTCGTCGTAAAATAATTTACTTGCATTATATACAGATATTTTTTTTCTGAATTTTTGTAACAAAAAAATATAATTATAACCAATTAGCGTTGTGAAATAAAATTTTCGGGAGGCAGTGAAAGCTGATGATTGAAGTCGCGAATTTAACAAAATACTATGATAATGTATGTGCACTGAATAATATTTCATTTAATATTAATGAAAATGAAATTACTGGTCTTTTGGGACCAAATGGCGCCGGTAAAACTACAGCAATGAGAATTATTACCGGTTTTTTGAAAAAGACTAACGGCAAAGTTCTTGTAAATAATCTGGACGTTGAAAACGATCCTGTTATAGTTAAAAGGCTTATCGGATATCTGCCGGAATCCGCACCGCTTTATTCAGATATGATGGTTTATGATTATCTAAAATATACAGCGGCTCTGTATAACATTAAAAAAAAATCACGAATAAATGATACAGCGGGTTTGTGCGGACTAACAGATGTAATGCACAAAAATATCGGTGAATTATCTAAAGGATATAAACGCAGGGTAGGGCTTGCGCACGCTATGATTAATGATCCAAGGATATTGATTCTCGATGAACCGACGGATGGTCTTGACCCTAATCAGATAATCGGCATCAGAAATCTGATTAAGGAAATCGGTAAAACGAAAACAGTCATATTGTCAACACACATTCTATCGGAAGTTGAGGCTTCATGTGAAAGAGTAATCATCATAAATAAGGGAAACATTGCAGCTGATAATAAAACTGTCGAACTTCAGAGGTCTTATAACAGTAAAGCGAATATTACAGTCTGTTTGACTGGTTGCGTGTTTGATGAATTAAAGGAAGCTTCCTCTGGTATAAGAGGTGTTACAAATGTTGAAAACGTTCGCCTTGAACCGGATGCCACATGTGCGGTGATATCTACTAATGAAGAAATTGATATTCGCGGTGAAATATTTAAAATGGTTCGCGATAAGGGCTGGATACTGCTCGAAATGAGAAAAGAGCATAATACTCTTGAGAAAATTTTTAGAGATCTGACTATCGGAGGAAAAAATGAGTAGCGTAAAAGATATAATAAATGACAGGGTTCGCGAGTCTTTGATTATTATGAAGAAGGAGCTTTTCAGCTATTTCGCGAGTCCTATTGCCTATATAGTGATTATTGTTTTTCTGATATTTACAGGATTACTGTTTTTCCAGAATTATTTTATTCGTGGTCTTGCGGATATGCGTGGATTTTTCCAGCTACTGCCGTGGCTTTTCAGTATTTTAGTCCCTGCTGTTACAATGAAACTTTTCGCGGAGGAAAAACATACAGGTTCAATTGAAATGCTTTTGACATTGCCTGTTACAACCATGGACGTGGTTATCGGTAAACTTCTAGCTGCTACATTGTTCTGTATAATAATGCTGATACCGACATCTTTATATGTTGTGACTGTCGCGATGTCCGGCACAATTGATATTGGTCCTGTTATTGGCGGATATGCCGGAAGTATTCTGCTTGCCGCTTGTTATGCATCGGTCGGGCTTTTCGCGTCTTCAATAACCAGAAATCAAATAATTTCACTGCTTGTCGCACTTATAATATGTTTTCTTTTTACGGCGATTGACCAGATAATTTTCTTTATACCAGGGTTTGTCGCAGGATTGCTTGAATATGCCGGCACCGCGTTTCACTTTAAAAATATTTCAAAAGGTGTGATTGATACAAGAGATTTAATTTATTTTGCATCTTTTATCTCTGTATTCGTATTGATTACCGTTAAATATGTGGATGAGAGGAAATAACAATGAAATTAAAAGAATCTATAAACGGAGTAGTCGAGAGCGTTAAAGCTTCACTGGCTGACCGGAAAAATAATCTAATATTATATCTTGCTGTAATAATACTTATCAATGCCGTTGCTGTATCGGTTAACTATAGAATCGATTTGACCGCCAATAAAGTGTTTTCTTTATCCGCGGTCAGTAAAAATACAGTAAAAAATATAACTGATCCTTTTATTGTTAAGGTATTTTTTTCTAAGGATTTGCCTGTACCGTATAATTCTGTGGAAATATATATACAGGATTTGCTGCAGGAATACAAAAATAACAGTAAAAACTTCAGTTATGAAATAATTAATATTGATGAAGAAACCAACAAAAATACAGCTGAGTCGTTTGGTATATATCCTATTCAAATAACTGAACGTGCAAGCGATCAGATAAAGGCTAGAAGTGCTTATATGGGGATGGTATTACTTCATGGCGACGCGTCTGAAAAAATTGACAACATCACAACTTCGGAAGGGCTTGAATACCGTATTACCACAACGATACAAAAAATGGCTGATAAAACCGGTGCCTTCGATAGACTGAAAAGCCCGTTGACTGTCACGTTGTACGCTTCCGATAGTCTTGCAAAATTTAAAATTCAGGGATTCTCAGAAATGGAGTCTGCTGTAAAAGCTCTTTTTGATAAAATTAACAAAGACAATTCCGGAAAACTCATGTTCAATGTTATTCGTAATTTGGATTTGGATAAAGTGAAGGAAACATCCGCGAAATATGGTATGCGTGAAATATCATGGGAAACTGGAAAAGATGCCGCGGGAACGGAATTTCCGGCAGGTTCTGGAATTATGGGTATTGTTCTTGAAAGCGGCGGAAAATTCCAGACTATTCCTTTTGGAGTTGTCTCGCTTCCCTTTATTGGAAACAAGCTTGTTGGTGTTGAAAATCTCGAAGATAAAATGAAAGGTGCTGTTGATTACATAGTGTCTAATAATCCTAAGGTTGGTTATATAACTGGTCATGGGGAACTTTCGATGAACGATACAAATTCTGAACAGAGTGCCGCTGTTTTTAAACAACTGAATAGCGATATGTACCAGTTTGAGGAAATCAATCTAAAGGAAAAAGACATTCCGCTTGAAATGGGTATCATCATAATTAATGGACCAAAAGAGCAGTTTGCTGATAGTGAACTTTTTAAAATTGATCAGTTTATTATGAAGGGCGGCTCGGTGTTTTTCATGGTTGACAAATTTAATGAAGTGGCACAGCAGGATAATAATCCTTACGGCGGCGGGCAGCCGATGTATTTTCCGGTGAATACTGGTCTGGAAAAACTGCTGGATTCGTATGGTATTACTGTTAAAGCTAATTATATTTTAGACAAAGACTGTTTTGTGAGTAAGCAGCAGGGTTACGGCGAAATGCCTTTGTATTTCGCGCCGCTTCCATCATTCGACTCATTCAACAGCGAAAATGAAATAACAAAGTATTTGAAAAAAATGGTCCTGCTTATAGTGCATTCTGTTGAAATAAATGAAAAGTCTATGAAAACTATCGAAATTCTAAAGACTAATAAATATAATTACCCAGTAATA
>CAYLTM010000021.1:10736-13580 GCA_964386495.1 uncultured Leptospirales bacterium | reverse complement strand
TCGTTCAACTGTATTACTGAAATCATCTCCAAAGGCTTGGCTGATGGAGGGGATGATAAATCTTAATCCAATGATGATGCAGCCTGTTGATGATGAAAAGTTATCACGTTACAATATCGCTGTTCTTGCCGAAGGTAAATTTTCCAGTCCATTCAATGGTGTAGAACCTGTATCTGCTGATAACAATACAACAGGCACTCTAAAAGGCGGAGAAGCTTTGAAGAAGGGCGTTAAAGAAGCGAAAATTATTGTAATAGGTTCATCATCATTAACGACACCTGAGCTGATTGACGCTGAAGGTAAAACTCCAAATTCGATATTCATGCATAACATTGTTGATTATCTCAATAATAATACGGACATGCCGCAGATGCGTAGCAAGGGTCTGGATTTTAATCCGCTGAAGGAAATGAGTGATTTAAACCGTTTACTTTTCAGATTGCTTAATCTTGGTGTATTGCCTGTGCTAGTATTGATTTTTGGTCTGCTAGTCTGGCGGATAAGAATTATTAGAAAAAGAAGAATTCAGAGGATCTTTTCTAAGGAGGTTAATAATGGATAAGAAGAAAATAATCAGCCTAACGATTATTGCGATTCTTGCAATATTTCTTGTGGTAAAAAAATACGCGAACTTTTCAGGATTACAGGAAACTGTTAAATGGGAAAATCCTGATGAAATTCTTATAAAAAGTAAAGCTGAGACTGTAAGGATTTACAAGAAGGACTCCAAGTGGGTGATTAACGATGAAGCGTATCCGGCATCGGAAGCTGCCGTTCAGTCTGTTGTTAGTAAGTTGCAGGAATTTAAATTGGCGGAAGTTATAACTGATAAACCATATTACGACAAATATGATTTAGGTGATGAATCTGGAGTCGAGGTAACTGTCACGAAATCCGATAAGACTGTACTAAATGCGGTTATTGGAAAAAAGAGTTCCGCGGGATCAAAGGTTTACGCGAAAAATAAATCTGAAAACGCGGTATATCTAGCTGATGGAATATCTCAAACCGATTTGAATAAAGGTCTGAATAATTGGCGCGAAAAGAAAATTTATTCGGTAAATAAAGATATTGTAGCAAAATTTATGATACAATATGGAACGGAGAATAGCGTTTATAAGAAGACCGAAAAGAAAGTTGAGACTATGTCGGATTCTAAACCTGAAGAGAGTACAGAAAAAGCCGTCAGTGAGTGGGAACTAGAAGGAAGCAGCGTTAAAATGAACCAGGAACTTCTTTCAGATATTTTGGGTGAGATTACAAATGTATTCGCAGCGTCTTTTTTGGATACGCCTAATACTGAGAAGGAAATTTTGCGGGTTATTATTACCGCGGAGAAAGAATACATTCTGGATATTATTAAAAAAGATTCAGATGGGAAATATATCTGCCGTACACCGGAATCGCCATATACTTTTAAAATGGAACCGTATAAAGTTGAAAAATTTATGAAAAAAGCTGAAGATATTAAAATGAAATAATTGACAGCTACATGATAAAAAATTCTTTGGTGATTGCACTTTGTTTTGGCCCGGGTGGTGGAATTGGTAGACACGCAAGATTGAGGGTCTTGTGGGCACTCGCCTATACGAGTTCGAGTCTCGTCTCGGGCAAAAGCTGTTCTTCGGAGCGGCTTTTTTTTTCCGCGATGTTGTTTGGTTATTATTCAACCGGGTAGATATAATATTTTACTTGATTTTTCATATCGATAATCCACACTGCTGATAATAAATATTAACAAAAGGTTTATGTGGAAAAAACTAGACGGATATTCATTGTAGAAGATGAAATGATTGTTGCTTTTGATTTAAAAGCGATGCTTGATAGAGCAGGTTATCAGACAGTCGGTATTTCTTCATCCGGCGAGGATGCTCTTGAAAACGCCGATAAGCTGCGGCCGGATATTATACTAATGGACATTCAGCTTGCCGGACCCATGAATGGTTTTGAAACCGCTTCAAAACTTTATGAGAAGATTAAAAAGCCTGTAATATATTTATCGTCCGCTGTCGACAAGGAAACCCTCGATAGAGCTGTTACAGCCGTCAACTATGGTTATCTTATAAAACCGATATCGATAACACAGCTTCGAATAACTATCGAAATAGCGTTGCAGAAATATCATAATGAACAGAATGTTAATAAACTTATAAAGAAATCTATAATTTCTCAGGAAAACGAGAGAGAGCGAATTGCCCGTGAGCTACATGATGGTGTTATACAGAATCTGATAGCTGTGAAAATGAATCTTCACGAATATGATTCAACTGACGACCATGACCGGTTTGAAATTGGATTAAATCTATTAGATAAAACAATTGAAGCTATTAGAGAAATCTATTCTAATATGTATCCGAGTTTGTTGAAGGATATTGGTCTAGCCTCCGCGGTTAGTCTCCTGCTGCGAACCTATATTCCAAAAGACATATCTGTAATCAGGAACATTCAGATTGATGAAAATTTAGACATGGATGATAAAATAAATATTTATCGTATTGTGCAGGAATTAATTTCAAATGCGGTAAGACATTCCAAAGCTTCACAAATAATTGTTATTATTAAGATTCAAAAGCATATCGAAATTGTCATAGAAGATAATGGTATTGGTTTTAGAATTAGTGGAAGCGACAGTTATGGATCGGGGTTGTCCAATGTTACATACAGGGCTGAACTTGTTAAGAGCAGACTGGAGATTCATTCGGCGGATGTACGTGGAATGAGAATATCTATAAAAAGCGAGGCATTGTACAGATAAATGAGTGATAGAATAAACAGCAACGTAAGGTTCTTTATCGCTGATGATCACTCCCTCGTGAGAGATCTCCTGAGAAATTTGATTAGTAA
>CAYLTM010000021.1:5663-10726 GCA_964386495.1 uncultured Leptospirales bacterium | reverse complement strand
AGTAAAAACGACACCTATACCATAGTAGGTGAGTCCGGTGATGGCAGAGAAGCCTGTATATTAATTGAAACGATAAAACCTGATGTTGTCTTGCTTGATATTTCGATGCCTTCAATGTCCGGTGTTGATGTTGCAAGAAAGCTTAAGAAGTTTTACCCCGAAATGAAAATTATAATAGTAACTCATTATGATTATGATGAGTATGTTGAAGAGCTATTGTCTATCGGCGTTGAAGGTTATGTTCTTAAACATAATTCGAGCGAGGAACTTCTCGTCGCCATCAGCGAAGTATTAAAGGGTAACAACTACCTTAGTCCTCAAGTTACAAAAAAAGTGATGACAACCTACAAAAAAAGAACGGAACCTGTGGAAACATCTATATTCAGTATATTATCCCCCAGAGAAACTGAAATTATGAAAATGATTGCTGAAGGGAAAACTAACAAAGATATTGCTTCTTTGTTGTTTATTTCAACCGAGACAGTAAAAACACACCGTTCAAATATGATGAAAAAGCTGAATTTTACTTCTGTAACTGATATTGTAAGGTTTGCGGTAAAAGCTGGAATAATTGACGGGTGAATTACTGTAAATTATTTGACATAATATTGGTAAAAAAAATACTTGTAATCAGATATTGTAATTTCCCGGATTTTAAATAAGAGAAAGTTTAAACGAAAAAGGAACAACAGTTTCCAAGAAGTATATACGGTCAGGAGTCAGATATGTTATTAACCCAGTGTAAAATATGCAATAGTCATATATGTGTTTTGAAAGATAAGGTTTTGTGCGGTTTCGAGATTGACCGTTTAGAGTTGCAGATAAAAAGCGAATCATCAAGTGAAAAAATTGTCGACGGCTGTCCGAAAGAAAATGAAGCAAAAAAACAAAAATTGAAAAAACCGATAGCGTAGTTATGGAAATTATTTTCAAACATTCACGAAATGGAAGCAACAAATATGGGGTTCCCTCGGATCTTATTGTAGAAAAACCATCAATACCAGATAAGTTTCTTCGTAGTGACCGTATTAATAGTACCATTTTGCCGGATGTTTCGGAATTTACTGTAGTTCGTCATTATACAGCGTTGTCGAAAATGAACTTTTGTGTAGATGACGCGATGTATCCGCTCGGCAGCTGTACAATGAAGTACAACCCTCGAATAAATGAAAAAATTGCCGGTTTCGGCAGCTTTCCAGCATCACATCCAATGGAATCAGCCGACAAGGTGCAGGGATGTTTACAGATTTTGCATGAATTATCAGGAATGTTGTGTGAAATAACCGGTATGTCGGAATTTTCACTATCTCCTTCAGCGGGAGCTCATGGCGAACTTGCCGGTGTCATGATAATGAAGAAATATTTTGAAAATAGAAATGAAAACAGAAAGGTGATGCTTATACCGGATACCGCTCACGGCACTAATCCCGCGACAGCATCGATGTGCGGTTATACGATAAAAGAAGTTCCGTCGGATAAAGACGGCAATGTTGATATGAAAATTCTAGAAGAAATGACTGATGAAAATACAGCTGGTATGATGCTGACTTCACCTAATACGCTTGGATTATTTGACCGGAATATATCTGCAATCGCGGAGATACTACATAAACACGGCGCGTTATTTTACTGCGACGGTGCAAATTTCAACGCAATAATGGGTGCTGTAAAAATATCAGATATGGGTTTTGATATTATGCATTTAAATCTGCATAAGTCATTTTCTACACCGCATGGCGGAGGCGGACCAGGTTCCGGTCCTGTAGGTGTTGTCAAGCGGCTGATGGATTATCTTCCCGTACCACGGATAGTATTTAACGAAGGTAGCTATTCAATTTCGCATAAAAGTGATCATTCTATTGGAATGATTCATTCGTTTTTTGGAAATTTTTCAGTTCTGTTAAGAGCGTGGGCGTACATAAATACTATTGGTTCAGCAGGCTTGAATGAAGCTGGAAAAACCGCTGTATTAAACGCGAATTATATGAAAGAAAAATTAAAGGATTACTATTATCTTCCTTATAAAAGAAATTGTATGCACGAATTTGTTTTGAGCGATGAAGGGCTGCCGAATCACATTACTACTAATGATATATCAAAAAGAGTGCTTGATTACGGTTTTCACGCGCCGACAGTGTATTTTCCGCTTCTTGTTCATGGCGCGATTATGATTGAACCGACAGAAACCGAGTCTAAGGAAAGTCTTGATTCGTTTATCGATGCCATGATAAACATTCGAAAGGAAATTAATGACTCGCCTGAGCTTTTACTGAATGCTCCAAAAAACACTCCTGTAAAAAGGGTTGATGCTGTAACTGCTGCAAGGAAACCGGTTCTACGATGGAAAGAGCCCGTTTAAGGATTCCAGACTGGTTAAAGGTATCTGTCCCGTCTGGCGGAAAATTCGTCGAAGTTAAAAAAATAATTGAAAAAAATAATCTTCATACCGTCTGTAATGAAGCACGCTGTCCGAATAGAGCGGAATGCTTCAACTGCGGAACCGCGACTTTTTTAATACTAGGTGATGTCTGTACAAGGAACTGCCGGTATTGTTCTGTAAAAAAAGGTTTTCCAGCACCGCCGGATATTAACGAACCGGAAAAAATCGCTGAAGCAATAAAACTTTTGAAACTGAAATATGCGGTCATTACATCAGTAACAAGGGACGACCTTCCTGATGGGGGGGCCGAAATATTTGCCCGCATAGTTACGCTGACTAGAAAAGTGAATCCCGAATGCCGTATTGAACTATTAATACCGGACTTTAAACAATCAATATCAAAATCCCTTGAGAAAATTATTCAAACGAAACCCGATGTCATAAATCATAATATCGAAGCAGCCCGCGATGTTTACTCAGTTGTCCGTCCGATGGGTGATTATGACACTTCATTGAAGGTTATTCGTCGTATCGCGGAATCCGGAATAACCGCAAAGTCGGGGATGATGCTTGGTTTTGGTGAAAGCACTCAGACTGTACGAAGTACGATTGATGATTTGAAAAAATCTGGTTGTTCAATATTGACAATCGGGCAATATATGCAGTCAGATAAAGAGTGTCTACCTGTCGAAAAGTATTATTTACCCGAGGAATTTGATGATTTACATAGTTACGCAAAATCAATTGGAATTAAGCAGACAGTTTCCGCTCCGCTGGTGCGAAGCTCATATAAATCGGAAGAACTATACAATGCTATCAAACAACTAGAACCATATTAGTCAGTGGAAATATGGCTACACTACGCATCAGCATAAATATTATCCTCATTATTAAGAAATGTATTTCCACCAAAAAGTGAACAATAACTAAAAATTTTAACGCTGAACGACATATTATTACTGATTAATTATAGGATATAATCCAGTATGATAATTCTGAAAGTTGCTTGTTAAGTTTATCAGGAGGTATTTATGAATTGGTTTAATAATTTACGGGTTGCTTATAAGGTGCTATTGTCCAGTATGATATTCGTTGCAATAATTGTTTCGGTATCGTTTCAGAGTTTCTACAATATTGCGCATTTAGCCGAAAGTTTCCATTCTTTTTATCAGGATTATTATATGCCGACAAGGTGGAATAATCGTATTATGAGAAATATTCTGCAAATACGGATAAATATGCTTCAAATTCACGATGCAGCTTTAGCAGGTGATACCGCTGAGGTAAATAGTCGTCTTGCAGATTCCGCAAAGCTCACTGAAGAATATACCGAACTGTGGAATAAATATAAATTAACAGAAATGACAGAGGCGGAAAAGAAACTTGTAGGCGAATGGGAAGTTCTTGCACAGCAACCAAGAGAAGAAAGGGAAGCTTTTAACAAAGCGATTGCGGCTAATGATTTGGTTGAGGCTGAAAAACGAATGAATTTATGGTTAGAAGATTTTAGACCGCTAAGAGACAAAACCGATGAAATTATTGTATTGCTAGCATCTGTTTCTGAAACTTATGATAAAGAAGCTGCCGAGTCAGCAAGCCTTTCCTTGAAAATAACGGCGTTGTTTTTGTTTTTATCTGTAATAGTTACTGTTATAATTACGATAATTCTTACAAAATCAGTATCTGGACCTGTACGTAAAGGGCTTGCTTTTGCAGAAAAAATAGCCGCCGGAGATTTTACAGATCGTATAGATTTACCTCAGACAGATGAACTTGGTAAACTTGGTGAGGCGTTAAATAGAGCCGCGGACTCTCTTGAAAAAGCTTTCAGCGAAATTATTGTTGGTGCGCAGAATCTGGTGCAGGCTATTAATGAAATTTCTTCCGGCAACCAGAATCTTTCACAGCGGACTTCCGAGCAAGCATCTTCACTTGAAGAAATAGCATCAACAATAGAAGAGGCTTCCGCTTCGATTAATCAAAATGCAGATAATTCAAAGAAGACAAAGGAAATCGCCGAGGATGGATATCAAAAATCTCTTGAAGGAAATAAACTCGCGGATAACGCAGTTGTCGCTATAAACGATATTAATGAATCGAGCAAACGAATTTCAGAGATAATTTCTGTAATAAACGAGATAGCGTTCCAGACAAATCTGCTTGCGTTAAATGCCGCTGTCGAGGCAGCCAGAGCGGGTGAGCAGGGCAGAGGTTTTGCGGTAGTTGCTGGTGAAGTGCGTAATTTAGCACAGCGGTCTGGTAACGCGGCTAAAGAAATAGAAGCGATGATAAAAGACTCAATAACCAAGGTTGAAAAGGGCACGCAGATGGTTATGAAGACCGGCGGTGCGTTAAAAGATATTAGTGATGGTGCAAAAAAGACAAGTGCTTTAATTACTGAAATTACAGCGTCTTCTGAAGAACAGAAACAGGGCATGAGCCAGATTAACCTCGCTGTAACAGAATTGGATTCCATGACTCAGCAGAATGCCGGACTTGTCGAAGAGACCGCTTCAGCATCTGAAGAAATGTCTAATCAAGCACAGGAACTTTTGGCACTAATGGAAGTGTTTAAAATCAATGAGTCGCTAAAAAATATTACAGCCAAAGAAAAACATAAGGAAATCCACTTGAGAACGACAGCGGTTAAAACCGGCGGAAAATCCCTTGTTGGCGGTGGAAT
>CAYLTM010000021.1:2693-5653 GCA_964386495.1 uncultured Leptospirales bacterium | reverse complement strand
GGAATAAAGAAACCTATCAGTGCGACAAAATTCATAGAAGTTAGATCGGACGATAAAAAAACATTAAGTAATAAAAATACTGAAGAAAAACCTAAACCAAAATCAAACAAAATCGAGGATATTCTAAGCGCGGACGGTTTTGAAGAGTTTTGATCCTGAAACAAAAAGTTTCTGTGTATAGTTATTTCAGATGTTTATGGAGGTTGTAAATGGAAATGGGCGAACCATCTTTATTGGAAGTGTTTCAGGCTGAAGCGAAAGAGATTATCGAAAATGTAGAGGCAGATCTTGTTAATCTGGAAGAAAATATTTCGACCGAAACGCTAAATACGCTTTTTCGTTATTTCCATACTTTAAAGGGCAGTTCCGGAATTGCGGGTCTGACAGAAGTATCAGACTTCACCCATCATATTGAAAGTATACTCGATAAAGTTAGAACTGGAGATCTGAAAGTTTCACCGGAATTAATCGATCTCATATTGGGAAGTGTTGACTGGGTAAAGGCATCGATTTTTGGTTCTGAAAATGGTTATAATATAGAATCAAACAAGTCCGCGTTATTGGGGAAAATAGCCCGATTTAAAAATTCTGAACCTCAATTGGAAATTAAAGAGCCAGTTGCAGAAGAAGTGAAAAAAACTATTATGCCGGCAGAATCAGATAATATTTTATTTTACTACAGAGTAAAAGTGAGTTTTCGTCCTGATATTTTTGAATTTGGAATCGATCCTTTAATTATAATGGAAGATTTGTTTTCATCAGGTGAAGTTGTCGAAAAACAAGTTTATAAAAACAATGTTCCTTTACTGGATAAAATTGATCCCGAAAAATGCTATTTGAGCTGGATGATTATTTTAAAAACTCAGGATTCTATTCAAAAGTTGGAACAAATATTTCTTTTTGTTCGTGATGATAATGATATTTCTATTGATGATATTTCCGCTAATTACAGCGAAAAACTAGAAGTTTCTGATGAGACAAAAAAAATCGGAGACATTCTTGTTCAGAAAGGTGTAATCACTGAGGATGAACTATCGGATGTTATAAGTGCTCAGGCTGAAGGGAACAAAAAGATCGGCGAGCTGATTCTGGAAAAGGGATACGCTTCGGAGAAAGATCTTGATAAGGCTCTCGGCATACAGGACGAGATTAAAAAGAAAGTAGAAACGACGACAGTGCGTGTAGATACTTCTAAACTTGATAATCTTTTGAACCTGCTTGGAGAAATTGTTATTGCGCAATCCTCAATATCGCGATTAGCCGACATGATAAAAGATGATGATATAAGTTATTCTATGAAAAACTCACTATATAGTCTTGAGCGAACTACCAGAGAGTTTCAGGAACAGTTAATGTCTATAAGAATGATTCCTGTCGGACCGACATTTACACAATTTAGCAGATTTATACGAGATACTGCACGGCAGATAGGAAAGGATATCAAGCTTGAGATTAACGGCAAAGAAACAGAGCTCGATAAAACAGTCATCGAAAAGATCGGCGATCCGCTGAAACACATGATTCGAAATTCAATTGATCATGGAATAGAATCTAAAGAAGACCGTATAAAAGCCGGTAAGGATGAAAGAGGTACTGTAAAACTGAATGCATATCATCAGGAAGGCAGTGTATACATAGAAGTATCTGATGACGGCAAAGGGCTTGATGTTGATAAAATACGTAATAAAGCTTTAGAGAGAGGTCTGATTTCCAAGGACTCTGAATTAACAGATGAAAAAATTATATCACTGATTTTTCAGCCGGGATTTTCTACAGCAGAAAAGGTGAATGATCTTTCAGGTCGTGGAGTCGGTATGGATGTTGTTAAGACAAACATAGAATCTCTGAGGGGATCTGTTGATGTACGTTCAACGCCCGGTCTTGGCACAACATTTATTGTGAAACTTCCGCTTACGTTAGCTATCATCGAAGGTATGCTTATACGTGTGGGAAAAAATGTTTATATCATACCACTATTATCAATAGTGGAATCTCTGCAGCCGAAACGTGACGAAATAAAAACCGTGAAAGGGAAGGGTGAAGTAATCTTTGTACGAGGAGAATATATCTCGATGGTGCGTCTCTATGAATATTTTGAAGTAGATGCCGATTATAAGAATCCTTGGGAAGCATTAGTGATAATAGTAGAAACTTCAGGTGAGAAGCTCGCTCTGCTGATTGACGATTTGATTGGGCAACAGCAGATAGTTATTAAAAGTCTTGATAATTATATCACAAGGAGCAGAGCTGTATCTGGAGCGGCAATATTAGGAGATGGCAACGTAGCGTTAATACTCGATGTGCATGGGTTAGTTGGTGATATTACAAAGGCTCGGAGGTAAGCGGTGGTTGTATTAAATATTGACAGTAATATCGGTATAAAGAAAATCAAGAAATTCCAGTCGGATTTACTGGCACAATTGTCTGAAGAGAAAGAAATCGCGCTGAATTTTAAAGATGTAAGAAGATTGGATTTATCGACTGTTCAGTTGATTATTTCGGCTTTTGAGTATGCTAAAAGTATTAAAAAACGAATAAAATTACTAAATGTGTCAGACGATATAAAGAAACAATTGACTATTTGCGGATTAATAAAATGAAAACAGATTGGCGAGGTATTTATGAAAAATATATTGATTGTTGATGATTCCCCGACAATCAGGACAAGCGTGCAGTATGCGATTAAACCTTTAGGTTATCAGCTTGTCCAGGCTGAGAATGGAAGAAAGGCACTTGACGCAATTGAAAAGATTAAGGCATCGAATGAGGATATTGTTCTATGTATAGTTGATGTTAATATGCCGGAGATGGACGGGATAACCTTCATTAAGGAATTACGTAAAACAGATAAATTTACACCGGTATTGGTTTTGACTACTGAATCAGAAGAAACGAAGATAAAAGAAGGCAAGGATTCCGGAGCTTCTGGATGGATGATAAAACCTTTCAATACCAGAACC
>CAYLTM010000021.1:0-2683 GCA_964386495.1 uncultured Leptospirales bacterium | reverse complement strand
GGTAGATTTAGTAGCGACTGTTGAGAAATTAATCCGATAAGGTGATAATGATAGGAGAGTCAAATGAATAATTATGATAATAAATCTGTTGGAAAGAAAAATGTTAGTCATGATGTGCGTCTCGAAGACAACCAGTTTGTAACATTTCTCATAAATGATGAAACCTATGGTGTTGAAGTTCTTCGGGTAAAGGAAATTGTCGGAATGACTGATATTACTCCTGTTCCTAACACGCTGCATTTTATGAAGGGTGTAATTAATCTGAGGGGGGCTGTTGTTCCTGTCGTTGATATGCGGTTAAAATTTGGAATGAACGAAAAAGAGTATAATTCCTTTACAGTAATTATTATTGTGGAGGTAGTGAACCGCTACATAGGAATGATAGTCGATTCTGTATCTGATGTCGTAAATATTCCTATAACCAGTATTCAGGAAACTCCTCACTTTTCCGCTAAAATTGAAACAGATTTTATTAAGGGAATTGGTCAGCTTGAGGAAGCACTTGTGATAATTCTTGATGTTGATAAAATTTTAACGACAGAAGAACTTCATAGTATAAATAATGATGATAAAGCATAAACATTATGTTTGACGTTAAAGAATTAACTGATGATGAGTTTGATTATTTCCGCCATACAATATATAAAGAGAGCGGAATAAATCTTACCGATTTAAAACGTGCACTTGTGCAGTCTCGATTGATACGACGACTACGTGCTCTGCAGTTATCTTCATTTCATGAATATCAGTCCTATCTGAAAAATAATTATGACGAAGAAATCGATAATTTTATAAATGTAATTACTACAAATAAAACAGATTTTTTTCGAGAGAACAAGCATTTCGAATATATGAAGAATGTTATTTTCCCGGAGTTTGAAAAATTAAACAAGAAAAAAATCCGTATATGGAGTGCGGGGTGTTCTACCGGCGAAGAGCCATATTCGATCGCGATAACCTGCCAGGAATATTATAAAGACCGCAAGGATATTGATTGTAAAATTCTTGCGACGGATATCGACACTAATGTTGTTGATTTCGCCAGTAACGGAATATATAAAAATGAAACTGTTAACGTGATTGACGAGAAACTTTTGAAAAAATATTTTTTAAAGGGTACTGGCGAGAATTCCGGAAAGTATAAAACCAAACCAATATTACAGGACATGATAGTTTTTAAAAAACTGAATCTTCTCGATGACGTGTTTCCTATGAAGGGTAAATTTGATATAATCTTCTGCCGTAATGTAATAATCTATTTTGACAGAGATACGCAGAGTAAGCTTTTTGAAAAGTTCAGCCGCTATATATCGGATAACGGGTATCTGTTTATCGGACATTCTGAAAATCTAACAGGTGTGTCCGTGAAGTTTAAAAACATCGGGCATACGATATATAAAAAATGTAACCTCGAAACAGTGGTGTATGATTGAAGTCAAGGAAAGGAAAACAAAAAAAAATACAATAAATATATATATGGGCGAGAAATACGTTAGTCGTAGGGATGAACTGATTTACACCGCCGTTGGTACATGTATTTGCATTTGTCTTCATGACGATAAAAATAAAATTTCTGGAATGAACCATTATATGCTACCTGGAATGAAGCATGAAATGGATTATGAAAATTGTAATAAGAATCAATACGGATTAGAATCTATCAGAAATCTGATTGATGATATGATGAATGTAGGTGCGGTTAAACAATATTTGTCGGCAAAAATATTCGGCGGTGCCTCATTAATCGAGGAGCTTGATGCCGGAAGAGAAAATGTTAAACTAGCAAAAATTATGCTTGAATTTGAAGATATAAATATTGTTGTTGATGAAACTGGTAAAAATTACACGCGAAAAATTTTAATGGATGTTTTAAGCGGAAAAGTTTTTGTTAAGAATAAACATAAGGCAGGCGGTTATGGGAAAAATTAGAGTTTTAGTTGTTGATGATTCCGCGGTTGTCAGAAAATTTATTACGGAAGAACTTGCAAAAACAAAAGATATTGAGGTGATTGCCACTGCGATGGATCCATTCATCGCCGCTGAAAAGATAAAGAACCTTCAGCCGGATGTATTAACCCTTGATATTGAAATGCCGAAAATGGATGGTCTGACGTTTTTAGAGAAATTAATGCTTATTAGGCCAATGCCGGTAATAATGGTAAGCTCGCTTACAGAAAAGGGTGCGAAGGAGACTTTCCGTGCGTTGGAAATGGGTGCCGTTGACTATATATTAAAACCCGATTTGTCGAGAGCCGCAAGCGAAATTTCCGAATTTGCTGCGAACCTGTCTGAAAAAATCCGCGCGGCATCAGGTGCAAGAATTCACAAATCTGAAAAACCAAAAATGCCGATAATGACAAAACCTAATATAAAGGATGAGAAAGGTGTCGCGAGTAATTTTGTAATAGCGATAGGTGCTTCTACAGGCGGTACGGAAGTTATTTCGGCAATACTGACATCACTGCCGGAAAATGTTCCGGGCATAGTGATTACTCAGCATATGCCGCCGAAATTTACTGAAGCCTTTGCTAATAGAATCGATACTATGTCAAAAATTCGCGTTAAAGAAGCTGTGAAGGGTGAGAAAATTTATAATGGATTTGCATACATCGCACCGGGCGGTACCCAAATGTTAGTTAGAAGCACGGGAACACATTACTGGTTGGATGTGACAGATGACCCG
>CAYLTM010000020.1:19489-38710 GCA_964386495.1 uncultured Leptospirales bacterium | reverse complement strand
TGTCACATTGGTTATTTTACTGCAGCCGTTTGGAATATACTGCGTCATCATTGACAGCAAAGCCTTATCGCCAATTCTGTCTTTGTACCAATCAAGAAAACGGTATGTCATATCCAACCGACCTGGAATTGTCAAGTGACGGACTATTACACCGGTTTTCACATCATCTTTAGTTATATATAATGGTTTGTGATCTACCATATACTCGACAGCAGAAACGGCATAATCGGCACGCCGCAAAACAGTTATTATTGAAGGGATAAAATGTGTTCCCGTAACTATATTGATATTTTGTGCACCGCTGATCTGAAGCTTAAAGAGTATATCGTAGAACTCATCATCGCTTACTATTCTTCCAGTGTCTTCCCTGCTTATCTGAAAATTCTGACAGAAATCGCACCTCATTGTACAGCCGGTAAAAAATATTGTGCCCGAACCATTCAACCCGCTGATTGGCGGTTCTTCGCCCTTGTGCATTACAACAGATGCAATTTTCATCGAAGAGCCTTGTCCGCAAAATCCCAAACTACCGGTCAAACGATTTACACCGCAGTTGCGGGGACAGAGCCGGCAGTTTTCATAAGCAATATAATCACCCATACTAATGCAGCTTTTTCTGTTCTCTGAAATATTTTTCCATTATTGAAGGCGGAACCGGCGGACTAAAATAATATCCCTGTATGTTGTCGCCATTGTTATCAGTAAAAAAGTCAAGTTGGTCTTTATCCTCAACGCCTTCGGAAATTATTTTCAGTTTTAATCCTCTGGCAATGTTTATTATGGCATGTGCGATTACCACACTTTCTGTATCGTATGGCAGATCGACGACAAATGACTTATCAATTTTAAGATTGTCCAAAGGAAACTTTTTCAAATAGCTTAAAGATGAATACCCGGTACCAAAATCATCTATGGAAAATTTCACGCCGGTTTTTCTTATTTCTTTCATTATCGCGATTATTTCTTCGGTATTCTGCATTATGCTGCCTTCAGTGATTTCCAGTACCAGACACTCCGGAGAGATATCTATTTCTGCGATAAGGTCATTCACATAACCTATCAGTGTATTATCACGAAACTGATGAGCTGTTAAATTTACTGAAACATATATTGGAGCAAACCCCATAGTCTGCCATTTCTTATTCTGCGTCAAGGCTTCACGTAACGCCCATCTATCTATTTCAAAAATAATTCCAGTTTCTTCCGCGAGAGGAATGAATTCCCCCGGTGTTATCATACCCAGTACCGGATGCTGCCATCTTATCAATGCTTCGACTCCAATAATGGTGGAAGATTTTATATTTACTATAGGCTGATAATACAATATGAGTTGATTCTCAATTATTGCTTTTCGCAGATTATTTTCGAGTAATAGTCTTTTTTTTACACGATCATTCATTTCCTGGGAATAGAACTGATACTGATTGCCGCCAAGATTTTTTATAAAGTTCATCGCGGAATCCGCACAGGTAACCATATCAAACAATGTTGTCGCGTCATTTGGATAAACGGATATGCCGATACTAAAAGTAAAAAACACTTCCTGATCATTTACCAGAACAGGTTCTTTAAATGACTTCATAATTCTTTCACAAATTATTATCACTTCATTAACCTTGGTTAACTCAGACAGAAAAAGAACAAACAAATCGCCGCCGAATCTTGCCGCGAGATCATCTTCTCTGATACATAACTGCAGTCTGGCTGCTATTTCCTTTAAAGCGTCATCTCCATATACAAAGCCCATTGTATCATTAATTACTTTAAAATGATCGACATCAATAAATAGGACACTCACAAGATGATTCTCGCGATGAGCTTTCTTTAAAACAAAGTCTAGTCTCTCAGAAAAAAGCTTGCGGTTCGGAAGTGTTGTTAAAGGGTCATAGAACTCTACAAATTTCAGCTCCTGATCTTTCTCCTTTAGTTCTGAAATATCCTTGAAAATTCCAATATAAAATTTCACATTATTTTTATCATCTTTGAAAACTGAAATCGATAGCCACTGCGGATAAATTTCTCCATTTTTTCGCCGATTCCATATTTCACCAGACCATTCATTCTTTTCATTAATTTCTTCCCACATTTTATCGTAAAAGGAAATCTCATGCTTATCGGATTTCAATATTGAAGGTTTTTGTCCTAATGCTTCTTCGCGGGAATATCCTGTAATACCTGTAAAAGCCGGATTAATAGATTCGATATATTGATCCGCGTTCGCGATTAATATTCCTTCGTTTGTTGAATTAAATATTTTTGAAAAAAGCTTCAATTCCTCCTGAGCAAATTTCAGTTCCGATACATCGAGACCATAAAAATACACTGTATTATTTTCTGTAATTGGATTAACTATAAAGACGTATATTTTATTTTCAATATACGTTTCCACAGTTTCCTTACGGCTTTCGGCGGATGCTCTTTGTATGATACGCATTAGAAATGCCGGGATATTTTTTCCTACTTCTGTGTTCCATTCTGCAAATATTTTTTCGGAAGCCTTATTGGCATAAAGGATAATACCATTAATATCGGATCTGAAAACGGGATTAGGGTTATCTTCCGGGAATCTGGCAAGAATGCTTATTTCTTCCTGCATCAGCAGTATTTTATTTTTCTCTTCATAACTTTTAAGATTGCGTTTCACAACTTCTGGAAGTGAAACTAACCTGTCTTTCAAAACATAGTCATCAGCACCTTTTTTAATTATTTCTACTGATTTCTCATCCCCAATTTCACCTGTTACCACAATAAATGGTATTGAAAGATTTCTAGATTTAAATATTTCTAAGGCACGAAGACCATTAAAATCTGGAAGGTAATAATCGGAAAGAATGATATCCGGCATGAACGTATTTAACGCTTCAATGTAATCATTTTCATTCTGCACATGACGATAATCGAAATCAAATTCGCTCTTTTTCAACCAATGAAGAATCAGGTTTAAATGTATCAAATCATCTTCAATTATCAACACACTTATTTTTTTCACTTTGGCACACCCTCAATCAACTTTAATCATCAATCTACATCAGCAAATCCCTTATCTTAACAAGACCTTGATTATTTATCAGCAACCTTCATGAAAGAATTCATATCATCCTTTAAATTTGCAATTTGATTAATTATTTCTTTAACAAGAACATCCATATCAGAAAAGTCATCAGAAGAAATTTTATCCTCTAAATTTTGAAGCAGTGCAACAGATTTTTCAGCATAAAATGTCTTTAGAGATCCTTTTAATTTATGAGCCTTTTTCGCCATTTCAAGTTTGCTTCCTGAATTCAATGATTCTTGCAATGCATCCAAATCCTTTTGATAATTATTAATAAATATTTGGACAAGCTCCCTCATTAGCTCTTTATCATTACCGCAAATATCTTTATATTTATCCAAGCTAAATGAATTATACATCACTATTTCCTTATATTATAGATAATTTTCTCTTGGTAACATAAATATTTTTCTGAAAAATCAAAAATACAAGCCTTCAATTCATAGCGGGGCTTATGATCTTTCATTAATACTCTTTTCAAAAAAATTCAAATATTTGCCACAAGCTAATTAAAATTTATCTTTTTCAATAAGCATTTCTTCAAGTTCGTCGGCTTTAGCCGCGATATAAGTAAGAGCCTTCATAAACCTATGAGGATCACAAGCCTCAAGAAGAATCGAATCCCTTAGTATGAGAGAATTCTCCATCAATGCTATTGCACCGTAATCCAGACTTGCATTAACTTTCAAAGCGAATTTGAACAATTCACCAAAGTCAGATTTTAATTGAGCAATTATAGAATAATAATTAATCAGTCTGTCTCCTGCCTCATCAAAAGCCAAGGTAATAAGAACTTCTTGTGTTCTATCATTATCAAAATACACTGTCGTTGTATAACAACCATCTTTAGTTTTGTGAAACTGCATTTTAAATTCAGTTGCAATTGCACCGATAAATCCATCGAAAACATCCATCTGCCTACCTCTACATTGTTAATCTGGTTATTATATTAGGATTGAGATTCCCCTGTGCTATTAATGCTTGTTCAGGATTTTTGGTTATACCATCCCGAATCTGTTCCGCATTTGTTTTAAGTGCCGGAGCTATTGTATCCGCGATACTATAATATTCTTCAGCTAATTTTGAATTAGTGTCATTAAAAACTACAACACTTTCACTGAGTACTTCATTATTGATTTTACCGTTTTGAGCCATTGACTGGACATCATCAAACGATTTATTAAACTCCGGCATATTAATACCCACAACATTCCCGGTATTCACGGCAATTCCTGATGAAAATTCTACTTCCTTGAGAGAATCCCCTATTCCGGATAACTCAGTATTTATTTCTGAAAGAGCGTTTGAACCGGTTATCATAGCAGACATAGCTGCCGACTGCATTTTACTGGAAACAGTAAGTGCCTGGCTGACAATCGCCTGAGCCTTCATCAGAACTTCAAGAGCATCAGTGTAATTTTTCAGACCGCCTACACCAGAAGGCATAGTTGTCTGTGTTTGCATGTCCTGCTTATTTACCGCAGAAGACGCTTTATTGTAAGACGGTCTAATATTGGAATTTTTAACATTAATCCTATAATTATCATTTATAGTATTCATAATACCTCCTTACCTATATTACACCAGTAATAATACTATAAAGTCAAATAAATGTCAAATATTTTATTTGTTAATTCGTAATTGCTCATAAATTGGAGGTAAAAACGCTCCGCCGCCTTTGGCGGCGTGCTAGAATAACCACTAAAATATGAATAGATACGTTAATTCACATATGTTATTTCTGCAATACTTCTGTATAGTCAGCTGTTATGTTGAACGCTTCACGCAAAAATATGTCATTCTCAACATCAATGATTATATCGCCTTTCCTCTGTTTTTCTTTATCTTCATATTTTTTTGTCATTTCTTCCGAAAGATCATTAAATGATTCTTTCTTTAAACTTATTGTCTTTAAATCTCCTTTGGATGTGTATTCTGTAATTTTCTTATTAAGTTCGATAAAATCCTTATCTGCACTAACTCTTTTTGCGGATTTATCTTTTAACGCCTTTATTATAGATGGATTAATAAATTTTGTTCCAAAATCCTGATAATCGGACTTAGGTAGCGGCTGCCAGTCAAGAGCGTATTTCATTTTACCTTCATTGTAATCCTGCAACTGAGTAATGTCAGGAATAATCAAATCTGGAGCGATACCAATTTTATTATTTGATAATCCCGACGGCTGATAAAAGAGCTGTATAGTAACCTTCACCGCTCCTGAATTATTTCCAAGAGCCCGCATATCCTGCACTGTCCCTTTTCCAAAAGTTGAAGTTGGTCCAAGAATAATACCTCGCTTATAATCCTTTATAGCTCCAGCGACAATCTCAGACGCACTCGCGCTTGAACGGTCAATCAACAAAACTAAAGGACCCGCCCACTGCATTTCAGGATCACTATCAGGATAAACATCAACATCATTTCTAGATTTCACCTGTAAAACTGGACCGCTTTCTATGAAATATCCGGCAATTTTAATCGCCTCTCCAAGTGCTCCGCCGGGATTTCCACGCATATCAAGAACAACCGCATCGACATTCTTCTCATTAAATTTCTGCAAAGCTTTCATAATATCTTTGGATGAAACCTTCACATTAGAATTACCCAACTGGAAAGTGTTATAGTCCATATAAAAGGATGGGAAATTTATATAACCAATAGATATTTCTTTTTTTGGCTGCTTCATATTATAGAAGTCATGTTTAACAGCTGACTGCTCGAGAATTACTTCGTCTCGTACAACCGGAATAATTAACCGAGATTCGCTTGTAGTCTTTTCGTTTTTACGTATAACTGTTAACTTAACTGTCGATCCTTTCTTTCCGCGAATTTTCTGCACAGCATCCCTCAGAGGAATGTCGATAACATCTTCAGGTTCATCATTACCCTGCGCGACCGCGATAATTTTATCACCTTTTTTCAGAGCTTTGTCTTCCTTCATTTTGGAAACAGGTCCGCCCGGTATTATCGAATCCACATAAACAAAACCGTCTTCTGATCTAAGCACCGCTCCGATGCCGGAAAGTTTTAGTTTCATCTGTATCTGGAAATCGTCAAATTCTTCAGGACTCAAATAATTTGTGTGAGGATCAAGTGCCGTGGCAAAAGAATTCATATATATATTCAACATCTCGGTTTCAGTGTACGCAAGTATTTCTTTGTTCATCAATTGATAACGTTTTTCCACTTTATCTTTTGCTTCTTCCAAAGATTTATTGGTCTGAATTAGATTTAGAAGCTGCAGCTTGACTCTTTTTCGCCATCTGTCTTTTATTTCCTTTTCATCATCTGAATAATCTATAACATCTAAATCAATATTAATAGATTCATCAACAGTAAAATCCCATTTTTCATTTAAAATGACTTTTAGAAGTTTCATTCTTTCTTCAGATCTTTTTTTAAATAGTTCGAAAACAGCAAAAATTTTGCTGAAATCCCGTGACGAAACATCTTCATTAATTGTACCGTTGAAAGCGTCAAATTTAGCAACATCGCTTTTGGTAAAAATCATTTTGGAAGAATCCAAACCGTTTACAAGATTGGATATTGTCCGCTTGGATATTTCTTCATTAAAATCTTTTTGTGTAACATGCATGGCTAGCATGGTATTAGTAATGAGATTAATGTCCGACTTTTTAAGGCCTTCAGTTTTAGTTTTGCAGCCGAATGTAATCACAACAACTGTTAAAATTACAAACGAGTATCTGGTAAATAGTTTCATCGTAGTCTCCGGGTTAATATTTTATACTATCAGTCAACAAAGAACAATATCCTCAAATACACGAAGGATGTCAAATAAAATAGTAAATTTGAAAGTCATCCGAAAATAAACTCATCGCCGTCGAAATCTATTTTAATTTTCTTATCCTGCGCGATTTCGCCGGAAAGAATCTGTACCGACAACGGATTAAGAATAAACTTTTGAATAGCGCGTTTTAACGGTCTCGCACCGAACTGAGGATCGTAACCGATTTCCGAAATCTGGTCGAGAGCCTTTTTCGTTATTTCAAGCTCGTTGCCTCTTTGTTTTTTCAATCTGACAGCCAGGTCCGACAATTGAATTTTCACTATATCTTCAATGTGCTCCTTCTTCAAAGGATTGAAAATAATCACTTCATCTATTCTATTTAAAAATTCCGGTTTAAAGTTCTGCTTAAGTTCCGCTTCGACTCCGCGTTTACGTTTTTCCTCTGGAATCGTAGTGTCGCTGATATAGCCGGTTCCCAAATTCGATGTCATGATTATCAAAGTGTTTTTAAAATCTATAGTCCGTCCTTTCGAATCGGTTAACCTGCCTTCGTCTAATATTTGAAGAAAAATATTAAACACATCGGGATGAGCCTTTTCGATTTCATCGAAAAGCAATACAGAGTATGGTCTCCGTCTGATAGCCTCAGTGAGTTGACCGCCTTCATCATAACCGACATAGCCCGGAGGAGCACCAATGAGCCGCGCGACAGCATGCTTTTCCATATATTCGGACATATCTATTCGCACAATGGATTTATCTGTGTTGAACAAAAATTCCGCAACAGCCTTGGCTGTCTCTGTTTTACCCACACCGGTCGGACCAAGGAAAATAAAAGTGCCGACTGGTTTATTAGGATCCTGCAAACCGGAGCGTGATCTTCGAACAGCGTCTGAGATTGCTCTGATAGCTTCATCCTGTCCAACAACACGTTTCTCGATTATGCCTTCCATGTTGATTAGCTTTTCTTTTTCACCTTCCAGCATTTTAGTAACAGGAACACCTGTCCATCTTGCAACAAGCGATGCTATCTCCTGCTCGGTAACCTCTTCTCTTAAAAGTTTTTTGTCCTTTTGAATCTCCTGCAGAACGATCTGACTTGCCTGAATAAATTTCTCAATATCGACAATCTTCCCATAACGGATTTCTGCGACTTTATTTAGATTACCGTCACGTTCCGCCTGCTTCTCCAAATTACGAAAAACTTCAATATCCTCTTTTCCTTTTCTTATTGATGTGATTATTTCTTTTTCTTTTTTCCACTGTGACTGCAGAACAATTTTCTTTTCATTTAGATTGGCAAGTTCCTCATTAATTCTATCTAGATGTTCTTTCGAAGCGTTATCTTTTTCTTTCTTAACAGCTTCCCTTTCAATAGAAAGCTGCCGGATCTTTCTCTCGATTTCATCAAGTTCAAGGGGCATGGAATCAATTTCCATTTTTATAAGCGATGCCGCCTCATCTATTAAATCCACCGCTTTATCAGGAAGAAAACGCGCGGTAATATATCTGTCTGACAAAACGGCGGCGGCAACAACAGCTGAATCGGCAATCCTAACGCCATGGTGTATCTCATAACGTTCTTTCAGACCGCGAAGTATAGCAATGGTATCTTCAACAGAAGGCTCCTTCGTAAAAACAGGCTGAAAGCGTCTTTCAAGGGCTTTGTCCTTTTCAATATATTTCTGATATTCGTTTAAAGTCGTCGCTCCGATACAACGAAGCGAACCTCTCGCCAGAGCGGGCTTCAGCATATTAGACGCGTCTACCGATCCCTCTGAAGCACCGGCGCCTACAAGCGTATGAAGCTCATCGATAAACAATATCAGATTGCCGTCAGAATTTTCCACAGCCTCGATGACAGATCTTAATCTTTCTTCAAATTCACCACGGTATTTAGCACCGGCTATGAGCGACCCCATGTCGAGAGATATTAGTGTTTTATTTTTTAAATTTTCAGGACAATCGCCCGCAACAATTCTTTGAGCTAGCCCTTCAACAACAGCGGTTTTACCTACGCCGGGTTCACCTATAAGCACGGGATTATTTTTTGTTCTTCTAGTAAGAACCTGCATCACGCGGCGGATCTCCTCATCACGGCCGATAACAGGATCAAGCTTGTTGTTCTTCGCCAGACGTGTGAGATCACGCGAATACTTTTCAATGGAGTTGTATGAGTCTTCAGCGTTTTCACCAGTCACTTTTTTGCTGCCGCGTATATCCGTGAGAACTCTTAAAACAGCGTCTCTGGTTAATCCATGTGAATTTAAAATTCTATACGAGTGGGTTTCTTTAATTGTGGTCAAGGCTAATATTAAGTGCTCCGTACTAAGATAATCATCCTTCAAAGTCTGCATCTCCTCCCAGCCCTTGTTGAGGACTTCGCGATACTTGTTCGACATCTGTCCGCCGCCGATACCGCCGCCTTGCTGACGAGGCAGTTTGGAAATTATCGTATCAGCCTCCTCACTTACCAACGGGAGCGGAACACCAGCTTTTTGACATAACGACGCGAACATACCTTCCTTTTGAACTGTCATGGCTTTCAAAAGATGTATTGGCTGAATTTCTATATGATTATTTTTTCCCGCAATATCCTGCGACTCGGAAATGAGATCCTGAACTTTAATAGTCATTTTATCTGTACGCATAGTTTTCTCCTTATAAACAAAATCGCAATTCGTTTTTGCCCGCCCATCCACACAGGCTGTCGCTATAACCGATTAAGCTATAGATATAAAACAGCCCGAGTAAGAATAATTTACAATCATCAGCTCATTACTAATAGTCAAGTGTTTTCCATGGTTTTTGTTTTATGCACATCGAACACATTATTTTTGGTTGTGTATTAGTGTAAATCACTTTGTTACAAAGATATTCGTTAATCTAATTAGAATTTATCAGGCTATAGTAATCAACGTATAATTATTGCTTGACTATATTAAATCAAAATACTTCATTCAATCAATATCTAACAAAATTATCTTTTCAGGTAAACTAAAATGAAAAAATTTCATTCTAATGGTCTTTTATCAATCATCTCATGGAATAAATCTATAATATTTTCCGGACTATTATTTTTGTTATTTTCATTGCCTGTAAACGCGCAGTTAAATCCTGCCGATAAAATAAAGTTTACCAAACAATTCGAAGCGTTTGATGACGGCTGGCAAATGAAGTGGGGTGATTCACCTTTAGATACAGATGGTGTACCAGTCTGGACAAAATCTGATGATGAGTGGGCTTCTACGGACAAATTGTATAATCCGGAAGGCCGTGAAGGTCAACTATACCTCTGGTTTAAAACAAAACTTAAAAACAACAACTGGAATGATCCATGCGTTTTTATACCATGGGTTTATTATTCATTTGAAGTATATATTAACCAAACAATTGTTTATCAGCATGGAAAAAACCAAAACGGAAGTTTCGCTGAATTAAACGGGTTTCCCCCATTCCATTTAATTCCTTTTAATAAAAACGACGAGGGAAAAACATTATATATCCGCGTCTACTCCGCTGGTAAAAAGAGAATAGGTTTAACACAAGGAAATCTGATCGGATCGATGCATTCGATACACATAAATCAACTTCGGGTAGACGCTCCTCGTGCTGTAATGTCCGTCATACTTCTCGCTCTGTCTTTGTTTATGATTTCCATGTTTATTAGATCACCGAGTGAAGGTGGACTATATATAACTTTTGGGCTCTTTCTTATGGCAATGGGAATTTGGAATTATTCCAACTCCCACTGGAACCGTTTCTTCTACGACTTGGGTTCCGCCGATATGTATGTGGAGCTCTTCGCTTTATTCCTATCTCCTCCATCCCTTATGTATTACTTCGACAGGTTATTTAACGGCGGATATAAAAATATTATCAGATGGGTTGCTCGCATTTTTCTTTTGTTTTTTATAGCGGGTGTACTATCATCACTGGCAGGGCCGATCTTTCTTTATGAAAACTTTCTTCCATTATTTCAGACATTAGTGATGCCATTGATGATTATCCCTTTTGGATTTGTATTATATCGTGCTGTTGTTAGAAAGGATACCGAAGCAAGAATTCTTGTCGCGGGTCTTTTTGCTTTCATATTAACATCCATCTTCGATCTTACAACATCCTTTCTAGGCTGGGCATCCTTCATGCCGCGACTGACATATTTCGGTATGCTGATTATGGTCGCGTCACAGGCTATCATCATCGGGCGGAGATTTAAACTTATGACAGTTAATCTTAAATTATATTCAGAAGAACTTGAAGACGCTAAATCAAAACTTGAAGATTATGCGACAAATCTGGAAATAAAAGTCGATGAAAGAACAAAACAGCTGCAAAACGCGAATGAAGAGCTTGAAGCCGCGTATGAGGAGGTTGAGGCTATGAACGACAATCTACTCAACACAAATAATCAACTGGAAGATGCAAAACGTATAGCGGATAGAGATATGTTTATGGCAATAAATGTTCAGACAAGTTTTTTCCCGCCCAAAGCTCCAGCTTCAAGTACCTGGGAAATAGCATTTGCGTTCAAACCTATGTCCGGTGTATCAGGCGACCTGTATGACTTCTATACCGACACCGAAGGCTCCTTAACTGGAACTTCAATGTTCGACGTTTCAGGTCATGGCATAGCTTCCGGACTGATTACTATGTTAGCCAAATCTATCGTTTTCAGACGATTCACCTCGATGAAGGACGAGAAACTCAATGTTGTAATAAAAAAAATTCATGAGGATCTTCTGAACGAAATCGGTTCAATCGACAATTATCTAACCGGTGTTATTCTAAGATTCAACGAGGATTCTGTTGAATATGTTAACGCCGGACATACCGACCTCCTTGTAAAATCCGCCTCAAGCGGAAAGGTCAGCCCGCTTATTCCAAAAGACAAAGACTTCAAAGGCTACTTTATCGGGGTGGATTCTGTTCCCGTTGAATGTTCATCAGTATCGTTTAAATTAAAAAGCAACGACACTATTCTATTATACAGCGACTGCCTGATAGAATCTCAGAATCTCGCAAAAGAACAATATGGTGTTGAACTGTTATCTGAGTCTATATCAAAAATAAATCCGGAACTCAGTGCCGAGAAACAATTAAATCTAATTCTTAATGATTTTCACAACTTCACTCAAACAGAAAAACTTCATGACGATTTAACTGTTATTATCATTAGAAAGAAATAAATCGATACCCTGAATAGTATTTGACATAATTATTATGCAACCTTTTAATATAAATATAGTCTGTTATATATAGAGGTTGTTATTATGAAAACAATTAATCATATAGCCGATCATCCAGAAACAAAAACCAACAATACTAAAACCGCAAAACCAAACCTAATAGAAAAATTATCAATGAAGGCGATATTAACTGTCTTCGATAGAATTAATTGCGGCACATTAGTAATCACAATGCCCGACGGTACAAAAAAAACCTTTGGAGAAAATCCGTTATACGATTCTAAAGAACCGCGATGTGCGGAATTGTTTGTAAAAGATTATAGATTTTTCACACAGCTTCTTTTTCACGGAGATATCGGATTCGGTGAACTATACACATCAGGAGACTGGGAGACTACGGATCTAGCAGCTATTGTAAGATTATTTATTCGCAATAACAATTCCATAAAAGTTTCCGCTCAGAAAAATAATCGCATATCACGTTCCGCTGAATTTTTCCTCCACTGGCTTCGAAGAAACAGTATCCATCAAAGCAAAAAAAATATTCACGCACACTATGATCTCGGTAATACTTTTTTCGCGTCTTTCCTTGATCAAAGCATGATGTATTCATGTGCTATACACAATTCCGATATGGAGAGTCTTGAACAGTCACAAAAAAATAAACTTCACGCGATAATCGAAAAAGCCAAGATATCACGTGATGACCATGTACTAGAAATTGGCTGCGGCTGGGGCGGTTTCGCCATAGAAGCCGTAAAAATGACAGGCTGCAAAGTAACTGGAATCACCATATCTCCGGAACAGCTTAAGCTTGCCCGTAAGCGAGTTGATGACGCAGGGCTTAGCGACCGCGTTAATATTGAACTACGTGACTATCGCAATATACAAGGCATGTTCGACAAAATCGTTTCTATCGAAATGCTTGAAGCGGTCGGCAAACAATACCTGGGTAAATATTTTTCCATAATTGATAAAAGTCTCAAACCATCTGGAATAGCGGTTATACAGGTCATTACCATACCCGATTATCACTACAAGGATTACTGCAAACGTACCGACTGGCTCCAAAAATATATTTTCCCGGGTGGTCATGTACCTTCGCTGTCCGCAATCACAAACGCTCTCGCGAAAAGTACCAAACTGACTATAGATCATATTGAAAACATCGGGAAAAATTACGCACTCACATTAAACGAATGGCGAAACCGTTTCGACTCCGCATCAGCGGAACTGGAAACAATGGGATTCGATAAAAATTTTCAGAGGTTATGGCAATATTATTTGTCAAGCTGCGAAGCCGGATTCCAGACAAAAATCCTTCACGACCTGCAGCTTGTTCTATCAAAGTGAGGAAAATAACAAATTAATTATTCAACAAAGTTTTCCGCGAATTTTACTCTTTTTTCGATTGATGGATGACTATAGAAAATAAACTCGTAGATGGGATTCGGTTCCTTATCAGCAAGGTTCACCTGCCCAAGTTTTTCCATGCTGGATACAAATGCTGTTTTATTCCCGGTAGTCTGTAACGCGAAGGTGTCAGCTTCAACTTCGAAAAACCTCGAAACAGTATTTGTAATAGGCATGATAATAAAACTAAAAATAGTGAGATATAATAAAAGTATCGGCAACGCCGCAATTTCATATGGATATATAAAACCCATAAGTGACAAGGTAATCACAAATAATCTGCTGCAAAGGTAAAACGATGTAAAAATTATTACAGCACTCATAAATATATTTTTAACTATATGTTTTTTCATATAGTGCCCAAGCTCATGCGCGAAAATGACTTCGATTTCTTCCGCGTTAAAATTGGAGAGAAGTGTGTCGCTCAAAATTATGCGTTTGGATTTCCCGAAACCTGTAAAGCCAGCGTTTGCTTTTTTAGTATTTTTACTCATGTCAAATTGGAATATCCCATTAATAGATATTCCATGCTTATCCATAAGAGCCGAAATTTTCGCGGAAATTTCTTCGTTGTTGAGTGGCGAAAATTTATAAAATATCGGAAATATCAAAGTAGGTGCAAGTTTTGCAATTAATACTGAAAAAAGGAATAAAACAATGCTGAAAAATATCCACCAGTTATACCCTGTAGTTCTAATAAAAAAATAAAATAACATCAAGAGCGGAAAACCTATTACAATACCGAGAAGTGAGGACTTCCCCTGCTCTATCAGCCATTTACGACCAGATTGGTTGGATAAACCGAATTCATGCTCGATAACAAAACTGCCGAAATAATCTAGTGGAAATGACAACAAAAAGAAAATCACAGAAATTACCGATATGAACAGCAAAAACTGAACATAAGGGTTCAATACATAAAATTCTATATATCCTGCAAACATTTTAGACAAAGGCGAGAACGCTAAAATTATCAAAAGTCCTAAATCTATAATTATTCCTAAAACGGATAATTGAGTTTTTATTTTATTATAAACTTTGTTAACACCTATTGATGAGTTATCCTGCATATCCGCTTACTCCTTCCCGCAAATTTCTTTATTTTTCATATAGTCCTGATAAGTAATTTTTTTCGTATAACATTCCTTTGACATGTAAGCAAGAATCGGTTTAAACTGTTCCGGCGGAATAAATCCTGGAAGCGTAGTTATAAATCCGCCTTCTTTGTCCATAAAAGCTATTGTTGGAAGACCTGTAATCCTGAGCTGAGCCTGTAAATCCCTGGCAGTAATTTTCTGACCTTTATAAGTAAAAGTATCTTCCTTTTCAGTATCAATTCTTATTAATACAAAATCTTTCATAAGCTGTTTAGCAACATCCGGATCGTTAAAAGTTTTATCATCCATTTCTTTACACCATCCGCACCAGCTTGCATAAAAATCAACGATAGCGGGTTTTTTCTGTTTTTCAACAGCAAGAAGTCCTTCATTAAATGAAAGCCACCTAAGCTTTGACGCAGACTCGCTTTTCTGACTACAGTAAAAAGTCAAAAGTATAACAAAACCAATAAACAGCACAGAACGTAATTTTTTATTCATTTGAACCGCCTAATATCCGGATTTCTGTAATGATTTTTCTGCATATAATATTTGCAAGAATTTTTTTTATTCAACATTCCGGGATATAAAACCGATAAAATAGATAGGGTAAAATCTTTAAAAAAATGGTGCCAGAGTAAATATTTTTAGAAACAAATGGAGTTGTTTCATGGATAAATCAGGGAAGTTTCTAACAATTGCGTTAATTTTATTATGCTCAAATTCAATATATGCTGATGACATAACCGTTGAAAACATTAATCTTGGCGATGAAATGCTTTCATACGAAGAACAAATTACTGAAGAAAAAATTGATATGTCAAAAGAACCGTCGTCAGTCCCAGATGAAAACACGGTCAATACTTATAAAAACGACAAGGAAAGTGAAGAATCAGCCGCGGCTTTAATCATTCCTGATAATAATAAAGAAACGAACTCCTTCGAAAAAAAAGAGTATCAAAAAAAAATAGCGAAGAAAACTATTACTGTTGAAAAAAATAAAAATAATCTCAAAACAAAAAAAGCGGCAAAATATTATGCAGTAAAAAAGGGCGATACAATTTACAAAATATGCAAACAATTTAAAATTAGTGAAAAACAATTACTAACAATAAATTCTTTAAAAAAGAAAACACTATATGTCGGGCAAGTATTAAAAGTTACTTCCGGAAATCCAACAATAACGTCAACGAAAACACCAGCTTCCACAAAAAAGACATCAGCTTCAGTAAAAAATGTTCTACCGAAAAATGATTACAAAGGCGCTAAACCCGCGTTTTCTTGGCCGATAAAAACTGTCAAAAACGTAAAATCTGACGCATGCGACGGTGTTAAACCAATTGGTATAATTATTACCGGCAAGCCAGGTTCAGATGTAATATCTTCTGCTGACGGTATAGTCAAAAAAGTCGGATACATCCGCGGTTATGGAAATTATGTGATTATCGGTCACCCTAACCGTTTCATGACGATCTATTCTAATTTGGACGATATTTTCGTTAAGGAAAATCAGGCGGTCAACAAGGGCGAACTTGTCGGAAAACTTGAAAACAGCAACACTCATCTGCACTTTCAAATAAGTTACGCCGGCAAACCGCAAAATGCAGCAAGCTATCTTCCTATAAAACGTTAAACATGATTATTGATTCTCATATACATCTTTTTTCTGATAAAATTATTTCAAACCATACTGATTATTTTCGCGATAAAAATTTTTCTTTATTGTATAACAATATAAATTCAAAAATAATCTGCGCAAAAGATATTTTAACCGATGATGCTGTCTCTGATATTGATTATTTTTTTGTTTTAGGTTTCTCCTGGGAAAATATTTCTGATTGTGTTTCACACAATGAATATTTCAAAACTTTAAAGAATCCCCGATTTTTAAAATTCGCTTCTGTTCCGTCAAAGCCCTTTGACAATATAGATGAATATTTTCGATCATTAAAAAATGACGGATTTATTGGTATAGGTGAAGTATCATTTTATCATAGCACAAATAGCTCGGAAGAATATCGATATCTATCCGACATATTTCGTTATGCGGGAAAAAACGGATTAATTGTAAATATGCATGTAAACGAAAATGTAGGTCATAATTATACAGGGAAATACTATACAGACTTCCGACGGCTTTACGAAACGATTCAAAACAACCGCGAGACCAATATTATACTTTCACATTGGGGCGGTGGATTGTTATTCTACGAGCTGATGCCTGAAGTTGAAAAAGCGTTTTCCCGAGTCTACTATGACACAGCCGCTTCACCATATCTTTATAAAAAAGACATTTATAAAGTGGCTTCACAAATATGCGGATCGAAAAAAATATTATTCGGCAGCGACTATCCCCTAATTAAACCGGAACGATACTTGAAGGAAATAAATAATACCGAATTATCAGAAAACGACATATTGTTGATTACTGGATTAAACGCGGAAAACCTTGTCAAAAAAATTTCACCAGACATTTTTAAAATTAAAGACTGAGCAACCTTCGATAAGAATCATCAGACAAAGTAAAATTTCCCGCAAGCGATGATTCTTTAATCTGAACCGGATTTTTCGCACCGCAGAGAGCCGTAACAACTGTCGGATTCCTCAGTATCCAGGCGACAGAGCATACGGCTGGACTAATTTTTTCTTCAGAGGCTATCATTTTTATTTTTTCAATTTTATCAAGGTTTTGTTCCAGCCTATTCTGCTGAAAATTATTATCAAGTTTTTTCGCTATATCTTTCTTTGACAATTCAAAACCTTTACAATACTTGCCGGTTAACAATCCCTTGGCTAATGAACTATATGATATCATACCGATATTATTGACCGCACAAAATGGAAGCAACTCCGCCTCAACAGATCTCTCTAAAAGATTATATTCCTGCTGAATTGAAACAATGTCGGCATATTTAACAGACTCCATAAGCTGTTCTAATGAAAAATTCGAAACGCCGATATATCTTATTTTCCCTTTTTGTTTAATATTATTCAGAGCATTAAAAGTTTCTTCGAATGAAGTTCTTTTATCCGGCCAGTGAATCTGGTACAAATCAATATAGTCGGTATTAAGTCTTTTTAAGCTCTCATCGATTTCTCTGTAAATACTTTCTGCGGAAAGATTTTTATTTATTCGTTTATTGCTGTCCCATACTAAGCCTGTCTTTGTCGCTATTACAACATTTTTCCTATTCATTCCAAGCGCGGCGGACAGAATAATTTCTGAATGCCCGAAACCATATACCGGAGCTGTGTCAAAAATATTTATACCGCAATCAAGTGCTTCATGAACAGCCTTAATACTTATTGAATCATCAACACCCTTCCAGCCCCACTTACCGATAGCCCAACAGCCAAAACCTACAGAAGATATTTTCAAGTCAGTTTTTGGCAGCAAAGAATATTTCATATAAATTTCTCCAGAGAAAAATTATGTTTTTTCAAGTTATTCATATTTAAGGAAGCCTTTAATCAGTATCCTCTAATCAGAATCCTCTAATCAGAATGTAGATTTATACATCCTGTATAAATCTACATGTCGGAATCCCGAAATATATACATAATTCAACCGAAACAATTATTAAATTAAGCATAGCTTTTAAGAATCTAGTTTATAAAAACCATATTTCTTTATTGTTTCAAAATGAAAACAACATTTTTAAAGGTTGCCATTATTAAACTCAAACGGGATCTGAGTCATTAAACTCGAATCATTCGGAGAAGGGTCAACATGTACAATCGCTATTACCTTAATAATCGTAATAGTAATTATCAGATACAATGCATATTATACTGTAAATCATTTTTCATAATATTTTCTGCGGTAACAGCATGATTTAATAATTTTCCTGTATAACTTAGTTATAATAGGTTTAGCGTCTTTTAAAAAGTACGCTTTTAATTTAATCTGGTGTCTATTAGAATCAAACTGATCATCCGGGCTGGTAAAGGTACCTTTCAGCTGCATGTATATTGACAACTTATTATTAAGATTAATTTCGTTACTTAACAATAACATCTCAAACAAATAATCGTTATATTTTCGTATTATGTCTTCTAACAGATTTTTACATATTCCATTATCAAAATTTTTAAAAAAGCTCTGTTCAAGATTATTATTTTTCAACAAGATTGATCCATAATACTTATTCTTATTAAAGCTGTTCTTTTCGATATAATATCGAATTTTAATATTCTCCATAAATTCTCCAAATTTATAAATTATTAGAAGTGGTTAATGATTTGAAAAATAATAAATCGTTATTTCTATCGTCATAAATTTTGTATTAAAATGTATGTTACTTTAATATCATTCCTCCTTTTATAATATAATACAACACTACATATTATATTATACATTTATTATATTTTCTAATTTTTAGAATGATTTATTATCGGAATGTATATAAAGTATTTTTAATATTATTCAGGATATCGACTTATATATCCTATATAAATCGACATATCGGAATTCCGAAATAAATTTGTAATTATATACCTATTAGAGATTGGTTTTCCACAGACAACATATCCTCCGCTCGCCGCTGACGGGCGGAGAGCTGTAATTATTGTGTATAACCATTTTATGATAAATATCCATAATTATTGATAAGAAAAATTTATGTCATATTTCTTTATTTTATCGACAAAAATACCGATAATGAATATATTGTTGTCTCAACAAGTAAACATACGTGAGTTGATTATGAAAAAAGTTTT
>CAYLTM010000020.1:9741-19479 GCA_964386495.1 uncultured Leptospirales bacterium | reverse complement strand
ATTCTGCTGTTTACCGGATGTTCCAAAAAAGTCGATATAGATTTAACCTCTGATTGGAAATACTATATACCGGATATCGGCAATATAGATTATTATAACGATGGGCTTTCTACCTATAAAGATGATGGAGCGGTTCTTTCAGGCGAACTCGATCCGTCCAACTGGAAAAATCTTTCCAAACTGCCCGCTGCGATATCAATGGATAGAAAAAAACAACTTTGTTATCTCACAAAAGATGTGATAATCCCTGAAAAATATAGAAATAAAAACATCGCAATATATCTCGGTAAAATCTGGGATGTTGAAGAAACATACATTAACGGTGTTAAAATCGGAATGACAGGAAGTCACTATCCAAACTTTCACTCTGACTGGAATGTTGCAGTATATCACTACATACCTAATCAGCTGATAAAATATGATCAACCGAATACAATTGTCATAAGACAATTTACCGACCAGCAATTAAATTTTAACGGCACACCATTTATCGGTATAGAGTATTCAGTAAAAAAATATACATTTTATATCAGGTTCATGGCTGAGTATCTCGTCATGGCACTTGGGTTACTCACATTAATTTTCGGGATAGCTATGCTGTTGTCATACTTTCTCAGACTTGGTAAAGATAGACTAAACTTGAATTTCGGTGGAATATCGGTACTATGGTTTATTCTAACAATGCATTTCTGGCTGCCCGGCTATGGTCCTATGTCATGGCGCGTACAAGACAATGTTTTCTACATATTAACGGCATTATTAGTAGCATGGATATATTTCAGTCTGGAAAACATGCTAAAAATAAAAATGATGATTTGTCGGGTAATTTCTGTTTTGTCTTTTTTCGCTGTTGCTGGAATAGCTATAACTTCAACAGTCAACACTCCAGTTACCGGATGGCGCTTTGATGTCATCGGTCCTATTGGCGTGATTATACAGATATTATGGGGAATAGTCCTGATAAAGGGAATTATCAGAAAAAATAAAGAAGCTGCCGTTATGCTGATAGGATATTTAATATTTTTTTCATCAATCATACATGACGCGCTGATGATGAACCGCGTAATAATGTCTTATGCTTTTCTTTCAAACTTGGCTTATCCCGGTTTTATATTGTCGTTTGCGTTAATAATTTTTATGCGTGTTTCAGAAATGAATAAAACCATGAAGCTTAATAAAATAGAAATTGAAGAAAAAAATAACAGACTATCAGACATGTTCTCGAACATTATCGATTCAATAAAAGAATTAATTTCAATATCCGAATCTGTTGACTCATCAACAAAAAGCATGAAGGAGGAAATGCATAACCAATCCGCCGGACTCACTCAAACATCCTCAATAGTTGAAGAAGTTACAGCGTCTATAGAATCAATAGCCGACAACATGCTTAAACAGGACATGATTGTAACAAAAAGCCGCGAAATGCTCGAGGAATATATTGAGTCGGTTGACAGAATCACTGACGCGGCGGAAAGCGCCGATGTGCTTGGTAATAAAAGTAAAAACGAAACCACTGTAATCACAGATAAACTTGAAGTAGTGAAAGCAGGGATGATGAAAATTAAGGACTCATCCGCCGCCATTAAAGATATCGCTGATATTATAAACGACATTGCCGCTCGAACGAATTTACTCTCGCTCAACGCCGCTATCGAGGCAGCGAGAGCCGGTGAACATGGTAAAGGTTTCGCGGTAGTAGCGGATGAAATAGGCAAGCTGGCTGAAAATTCCATGAGTCAGGCTAACAGCATTCAGCAAATTATCAAACTGGTTGTTGAACACATTGATGAAGAAACAAACCTCATCATCGAATCATCAACATCTGTCGCGTCTGTCATGAATACCGCTGTTAATTTGAATACCGCGGTTGAATCGATATTATCACTTTGCCACGAGCAGAATACCCTTACAGAAAATATTAAACACTACATGTCAATTATTGCCAAAGGTTCAAGCGATATTTCTATTGCAACCGGTGAAGAAATGAAGGCGATGACAGAGGTTATGAAATCAATTGAGCTGTTAAATATGATTACCGAAAAGGTTAACCACAGTGCGGATACCATGGTTGAGATTACCGGCAAGTTGAGTCATAGAATAAGCGTCTTGAAACATATAGTTTAGCGGGGTGTGAATTAGTTTTCGGTTATTTCATAAATATCTAATTCGCCCCCGACCCCTAAAGGGGAGCGAGAAAGTTTCTTCTCTTCAAGTCCCCTTTAGGGGATTCAGTGGCCTCTTTCTTTAAAGTCCCCCTTTGGGGGATTTAGGGGGTAATAAAGATTTTAGTTGAAGGACAGACAAAAATATCTATTATACCCGATATGAAATTCTCATCCTAAAGTGGATGTGGATCATTATTGATTTTTCAGTGACTCTTCATTGACAGTGAGATTCTTTTTCTTTTCAGATCAACCTCAATTACCCTGACAGACACAGACTGCTGAACCTTAACAACTTCAGAAGGATTGCTGACGAAGGTATCGGACAGCTGGCTGATATGGACAAGCCCATCCTGGTGAACCCCGATATCAACAAAGGCTCCGAAGGCGGTAACATTAGTCACGATACCTGGAAGAACCATGCCCTTAACAAGGTCTTCAGGTTTAGAGACACCTTCCGCAAATGAAAATATTTCAAATTGTTTTCTTGGGTCACGGCCGGGTTTAAGAAGCTCATTTTTGATATCCGTCAAGGTCGGCATTCCTATTTTATCATCAATAAAATCTTTAAGATTAATTTTATTTACAAACGATTCATTTCTAATAAGTTCAGAAACCTTACAGCCGATAGACTCAGCCATTTTAGCAACAACTGTATAACTTTCCGGATGAACAGCGGACGCGTCCAGAGGATCGCTCCCGTCTGCGATTCGCAGAAATCCAGCCGCCTGCTCAAACGCCTTAGCACCAAGTCTTGGAACCTTTAAAACAGCTTTTCTGTTTTTAAACGGGCCCTTTTCATTACGGTATTTGATTATATTGCCTGCCAGAACCTTTCCAAGCCCCGACACGTAGGTTAAAAGCTCTTTGCTGGCAGTGTTAAGCTCCACACCGACATTGTTGACACAGGACTCCACAACAGTGTTGAGACTGTCCGCCAGCCTGGTCTGATCAACATCATGCTGATACTGCCCCACACCTATCGATTTCGGATCAATCTTAACAAGTTCCGCGAGCGGATCCATGAGTCTTCGTCCAATTGATACAGCACCGCGCACAGTAATATCGTAGTCGGGAAATTCCTCCCGCGCGCACTCCGACGCGGAATACACCGACGCTCCAGATTCATTAACCATTATTACAGGAACATCCGGCAAAACTTTTTTAGCGAAAATCTCAGATTCCCTTCCGGCAGTGCCATTACCCACAGCCACTGCTTCAATTTTATATTTCTCATGCAGACTCAATAAAATTTTCGCGGATTCTATTTCTTTTGATTCCGGCGGATGCGGAAAAATATTCTTATAATCAAGAAGTTTTCCCTGCTCGTCAAGACAGACCACTTTGCATCCGGTTCTGAAACCAGGGTCAATAGCAAGAATACGCTTTCTTCCCAGCGGAGGGGAGTTAAGCAGCTCGCGGATATTAACAGCGAACACATCAATAGCCTTCGCGTCAGCACGGTCCTTCAGCAATTGACGCATTTCATTTTCCATAGAAGGCTGCAGTAAACGATTATAACCATCGATAATCGCTTCGGATATTTGAGCGGAGTCCTTTCCCTTCCCTTTTATAAAAATCTGTTTCAGAATATTAACGGCAGTCTCTTCATCGGGACTTATTGAAACTTTCAGAAAACCTTCATTTTCACCGCGGAAAATCGCAAGAATTCTATGCGAAGGTAAATTCTTAATGGGATCTTTTAAATCAAAATAATCTTTATAGTTCGCGGCATCATCAGTTTTAGATTTGATAACTTTGCAGGACAAATAAGAATCGCGGCTGAATAAATCCCTCGTTCTTTCACGGGAAATTTTATCCTCGCATATTAGTTCAGCTATAATATCTCTAGCACCCTGAAGAGCTTCTTCAATTGTCGAAACACCTTTTTCCGGGTTAAGATATTTCTCAGCTTCTATTTCCGGATTAGTATTTTTTTGTAATATCAGCAAATCCGCAAGCCCCTTCAGACCTTTCTCAATAGCGATACTCGCACGGGTTTTTCGTTTCGGTCTATATGGCAGATAAATATCCTCAAGAGCGGTCATTGTTAACGCGGATGATATTTGTGATTTCAATTCGTCAGTAAGAAGCTGCCTCTCATCAAGAGATTTCAAGACAGCTTCTTTACGTTTATCAAGCTCAACAATTTTTTTAAATCGATCCCTTATCTCTGTTACAACAACCTCATCGAGCGAACCGGTCATTTCCTTCCTGTACCGCGCGATAAATTGTATTGTGCAGTCTTCCTGTAAAAGCGAAATAACCGCAGACACCTGCTTTTCAGAAATATTCAGTTCTTTAGATATTGCATAAAAATAATTGCTGCTCATTGATTAAGAACCCCTGGAAAATAATTACTCGCCGCCAAAATCCTGAACAGTATAGTTTTTCATAGATGAAGACGCGTTGCTGGCAAAACCAACACCAAGTTTTTTATGTTTGGATCCCATTATATTTTTTCTATGACCCACACCTACTATACCCTCGTCAATAATCCATTGAAGAACAAACTCTACTGCAGCTTCTTTCGGCAGCTTATTCCCATCCATATTAGGATAGCTTCCAGCAGCGATATTTTCTCCAGTAAATTTCAAATAACCTTCCTTCTTGCATCTTTCACTTGGGGTACCATTTTCTTCATGACCCCATTTATCATTGTCGGCAAGAAACTTAGCGTATTTTCTCGCGGCTTCATTTAGCTGGTTCTGAAGTTCAAGTGCACTCAACGCTGAATACGATTTAATGTCAAGATATGACCCATTGTCTTTACCGGAGTTATAATAGGACAAAAGTCTTTCTTCTGCGTAAGCGGCCGGTTTTGTCCGGGCATAGTTTACTTCATCAAGAACATACTTTTCATAATCAGTATATTTGTAAGAAGTGTCCTCCGCCTCAGCAGTATCTGTGGATTCTTCTGTACTATCGGAATCAGCAGTGTCGTCAACAATTATCGAATCACATGAAAAGTTAAACATAAGCAGCAAAAGAAAAAGAAATTTAATAATAATCTTCATAACCAAACACTCCTTATTAATAATTATTGACAAAATGTTCACATATTACTGATTATTCGTCAAGCATTTATTATTCAACAGTTTACAGCGTGAATAAAATTTTCACAGATATTCTCGATTACGGAGTAAATATAATGATAAGTATAAAAAAAATTGTTTTACCGACCTGCATTGTATTTATCAGCAGTTTCACATTCTGCTTTTCTGGCGAGTTAGATTCGGTAGAAACGGTAAACATAGACATCAATAAGTATATGGGTAAATGGTATGAAATAGCGAGATTTCCTCATCGTTTCGAAAAAAATTTATCCTGTGTAACTGCCACCTACACCTTAAACGATGACGGTACAGTTACAGTATTAAACGAAGGATTCAATATCGTAAAAAATAAAAAATCATCAATAACCGGCAAAGCAAATATTTTGGATAAAACCAAGCCCGGCAGGTTAAATGTATCATTTTTCTTTTTTATCGGCAGTGATTACCTCGTTCTTGAAGCAGATAAAAACGATTACAGTTACGCGTTAGTATCCGGCGGCAACAGAAATTATCTATGGATACTTGCCAGAAAACCAGTATTGCCAATAATTACATACAACAAATTAGTTCAAAAAGCAGAATCACTCGGATTCGACATTACAAAATTAGAGATGGTTGATCACAACTGCGATAAATAGTCCATTTTTTCGCAGTTATATAATAAGGAGCAAATATATTGAGAAAAATAATAAATATATTTTTCATTAATAATCTTTACTTCATCCTTTTTGACCAAAGACTCTGCCAATTAGAAGACAAATCTTCCCGCTCGTTTTTCTTATAAAACAAAACAACCAGCAGGACAACAATTAAACAAACGACTACACCTATAATTAAAAACATTTTATTCTCCAATAAAATAGCTGAAACGGCAAAAGCAATTTTAATTGAATTTTTGTCAAGCCTTTTCAAACAGAGTTGATCAATAATTCAGTAAATTTAATAAATTTTAGAATCAAGAAGAGTAAAAAAAAGCGGAAAACACAAAAAAACACCACATTCTATATTGGTGTTTTACCTCATTAAAAACCACAGGGGTCAGAATAATTCCGACCCCTAAGAATTACACTAATAAATATAGCGTCTTTCGGCAATAAACTGCCAGAATTCGACTAGAATGCTAATTTAATTCTATAAACGCTTGCAATCGCATCCAAAATAGTAGTTTTCTGCTGTTCGCTTGCAGTATCAAGCATTTCGATTATTTCTGTTCTTGTATAAGAGATATCAAAATGTTCACACTGTGAAGCACCTTTATTACCACAAATCGCCTTGTTAGCACATTCCATACATATATTGTTCATAAATTCCTCCATTTTTTTTCTTTTCGTACTTACTTATTATATAGCAAGAACCGTGCCAAAATATTGAATTTCTTCAACTATTTCCGAAACAGTATGAATTTCGAACGAAATAATTAATTATTCTACTATTTTTTCACATTATTTAAGTGGAAAATAATGCTTTAGCATTATTATATTATTTTCAGGCTGTTGTTTGCAGAAAATGGTGATATTTTCAGGAGGATTGCCATAATTCAACAGAGTAACCCCTCAAATGGAGATTAATCTGTGATTGATTAATAACAGTGTTGCAAAAATACAACAAAAGTTCATTGTTTTATTTTTTTCGATATTTTGATAAATTGAAGGCGTTTGAAGAGCGCCCGCCATTCAATTAAGTACTTGACAAATCTATTTATTTGATACTCATTAATAAGAGTCTACCGCCACTGGCGGACTGAGTATAATAGAAATAAATAATTTGTAGAGACAAACATGAAAGAATTTAACATAACCGGCGTGTGCATTCAGGAAAAACACTACATGGTTGACATTTCAAAGAAAATTGAAAAAATAGCAGTGCTTGTCGAGAAGGGGCAATACTTTACAATTAATAGAGCAAGACAATACGGAAAGACAACAACACTGTTTAATCTTTTCAAATATCTAAAAGATAAATATTATGTTTTTGATACAAGTTTTGAAGGTCTGGGTGATTATCCATTTGCAAGTGAGTCAAATTTTTGTGAATCGATAACAGGAATAATCGGAGATCTTTTAGAAAAAAATAATATACCCGAAAACATAATAACAAACTGGAAAGTAAAATCTGAAAGGTTTGATGACCTCGGAAAAAAAATAACAGAGCTTGTGAAAAATTCCCAAAAAGAAATTGTTCTAATAATTGACGAAGTTGATAAAAGCAGTAATAATCAACTATTCTTAAATTTTCTTGGAATGCTGCGAAACAAATATCTTGAAAAATCAAAAGATAAGGATTACTCGTTTAAAAGCGTAATACTTGCGGGTGTTTACGATATAAAAAATATGAAGATAAAGATCCGTCCAGACGCGGAACGAAAATTTAATTCACCGTGGAATATTGCCGCCGATTTCAATGTCGATATGAGCTTTAATGCGGAAGAAATCTCCACGATGCTAAACGATTACGAATGTGATCACCAGACAGGTATGGATATTGCCTTGATCAGCAACGAGATATACAATTACACAAGTGGTTATCCTTTTCTTGTAAGTAAACTCTGCAAGACTATTGAGGAAGATCTCGATCGTAATTGGACTACAGATGGTATAAAAAAAGCTGTGAATATATTACTGTCTGAAGAAAATACTTTATTTGATGACTTAATCAAAAATATGGAAAATAATAGTGAATTAAAAATATTTATAGAAGCAATATTAATACAGGGAGAACAAATTGATTACAATATTGACAATCCAATAATTAATTTATTAAAAGTTTTTGGCATTATTAGAAAAAATGATCATAATAAAGTTGAAATAGATAACAAAATTTTTGAACTAAGATTAACGAATTATCTTGCATCAAAAATGGAAACCAGCAGAATCTCAATGCAGCAATATAACTTTCGTGATCTTTACATTACACCTGACAACATTCTCGATATTGAAGGGATACTGCTTAAATTCCAGCAGTTCATCAAGGAAAATTATCACAGTAAAGATGAAGGTTTTTATGAAAAACAGGGACGGCTTCTCCTTATTGCATTTGTTAAGCCGATTATAAACGGCTATGGTTTTTACTATGTGGAGAATCAGATAAGCTACGAACGCCGGATGGACATGGTGATTACTTACAACAACAAAGAATATATTCTGGAATTTAAAATCTGGTACGGGCAGGAATACCATAAAAAAGGGTTATTACAATTTTCTGAATATCTTGAAACTAAAAGCATCAAACGAGGCTATCTTGTAGTTTTCAATTTCAACAAGAAAAAGAAATTCACTAACAAGCTTGAAAAAATTAATGGAAAAGAAATTTTCACGGTAATGGTGTAATTGGAACGACTTACACAGCATACAGAGTCTGAACCGTACCCTTCAGGGTACGATCGGACTACTGTACAATTGAATCCAATAAGGAAAAAATATCATATCAAAGAAATTACTGCCACTTGTATTTTAGAAGTTCTACAGACATACTATCACAGCCGCCTTTCGAAGTATCGCCCAATGCACATATTCCGTTCCAGTTAAATATCGGATACATGAAAACCTTCGGCTCTATACCGCATGGAAGTATTCCATAACACCATTTCAGCCACGGGATAGTCGCTTGAAAACCAAGCTCACCCGAAAGTAGCTGCAGTTTATAACCAATGGAATGAGTAATCTGCCCATATGTCCGTGGTGATATTTCATTGCCGTTGTCATCTTTTCGCGGTCCGAGTTCCATATTGTAGGCGATGAAACCATCAATAATGGTGAGCTTGCCGTATACACCTATATTAAAATACTCGGAACCAACACCGCCCGTTATCATAATAAATAATCCAGCATTCAGGGAAAATCCCATTTTAAATGATGGATAAAAAGGAAGATCCAAAGGAAATACACCGGCAATATTAACTTTTATTGATAGATTATAACCACCGTAAATATTAATAACTATAGGAACCGGACCGGCCTGGAACGGAAAACTATTAAGAAGCTTCTGCCCTGAAGAAATAGGAAATTCAAGATATATCCCCGCTTCGATAGATTTAGTATTTGGATCCCACGAGAAGTCTATTCCCCAATTGGACTCAATATGACCTCTGGAATCCCCCTTATCCTTTTCATTACTTTTCGGACTGGATTTAGTAACAGATTCAAATGACAGCATACTTATATTGAATCCGAAAAGCTCAAGCGAGAATTCACCGCCGTTATTAAAAGAAAACCTTGTTCCCTCGCCTCCTGCATCTTGACCGGGGTTTGGAATATTCCGTATGTTCATCTGAGAAATAGAAGTGTTAAAACCAATAAATTTATTTCCGTATTTTGTTTTATTATTATAACTGACTTTTTCAATTTTTTCATATTTAACAGTCCAGTTTGTTATTGCGGCGTATTTATGATTACGATTGGTTCCTGTACCATTGTATTTCGCGTATTCTCTTATATCCGATTCTGATGGATTCGGATTAACAGTGAACACAAATTTAAAATTATAGTTTTTTCCTGGCGACATGTTTGAAAAAAGCCAGC
>CAYLTM010000020.1:9400-9731 GCA_964386495.1 uncultured Leptospirales bacterium | reverse complement strand
TTACTGAACTGTCAAATTTCCACATGTTTGGAAATGAAAATGTTCTGCCTACTATCATATATGCAAAATAGTCACAGTCGAATGTTACTTTAGTAAGATCAGAATTTTTGTGATAAAACGACCAATGCAGAGTTTTATCCTTTGATATGGATCTGCTTTCTTTAATTTGATTATATTCGTCCGGAACAGCACTTTTAATTTTTGTTACAGATCCATTTGGTGCCACTATCCAAACAGACAGATCTCTTTTGGTACCAATACCCATTTTATATTCAGGCATGGCATCCATTGTCATATCGACAGATGGGAAGTTCTCTATGAAATTATGAAA
>CAYLTM010000020.1:6514-9213 GCA_964386495.1 uncultured Leptospirales bacterium | reverse complement strand
TATTTTCATCGAGTTTCTGCATCGACACGATAGTCTTTTTATACATTTTTTCCCCAGGCATCTCATCCTTTTTCCCGCCATCGTCATGATTAATTGTTTCAATGGTTTTATTTGGATCGATTATCATGGTAGCATAGTATTCGCCGTCAAGAAAAAGCGGTTCACCATTTATCTGCGGCTTATCATTCATCCGGTATGTAATTTTCTGGGTATTAGTTCCGGATTTTATTTGAACTTTTACAGTATCAACATGATATTGAAATGGAATATCTGTTCCATCCTGTGCGGTCATTGTTCCGTTATTATTATCACTCTCTTTTTTACTTATAAGAAATAAACTTATCGGCACATTTGCCAAAACTGTTTCCTTCTTTTCATTTTTTGCCGTAATATCTTTTTCGGAAGAGATTTTCAATTCATATTCTACAGAATCCCCTGGACTTATATTAGAAGACAGGGATTTTACACTTAATAGCTCAACTTTAACCGGATCAGATTTCGGATCAGGATTGTCGCAGGACTGTAAAAACATAAACATTGTAGCAAAAATTACTAATGTGAATAAAATATTTTTTCTCATAATATATCCCCTTATTACTTAACTATATCGAGTTTCATAACAGTTTTCGGCTCATTCATAATTTCCCCATTAGAATTAAGCTGACCATGCTCATCCTTCCCGCATCCAAGTACAGAATAGTCATTTCTTAAAAATAGTGTAAAGTTGGGCCCGGCCGCGATTTCTTCTATACCAGAGAGACCTTCTATTAAAGTTGGTTCGTATTTAACTATTGATGTTCCGTCTCCAAGCTGCGATGAAAAATTTCCGCCCCAGCTATAAACATTGCCTTTTGCGGTAAGCACCAATGAAAAGACTTCCATCTCTGTTCCACCGGCAGCCGCATCTTCAGCGTCGGTTATACCCGTCACGGCTGTTGGAATTAATATATAAGGTGAAGCATCTATATTGCCGTCGCTGTCTTTTACACCCAAATTTCCTAAAATATTATTTCCCCATATTAAGACTGTGCCGTTTTTGGTAATTGCAATACTATGAGAAACCCTAGCTGAAATTACCTTTATATCTGTCAGTTTTTCAATTTTTACCGGAACTTTTTCAGATATCTGTGTTCCATTGCCAAGCTGCCCGTAGGAATTGTTTCCCCAGCCCCAAACAGAACCGTCTTCATCAATAGCAAAACAGTAACTGGCACCAGCGTCAATTTCAACAATATTTGAAAGACCGGATATTTTAACAGGAATATTTGAATTATCGTAACTACCGTTGCCGAGCTGTCCAAAAAAATTATCACCCCATGCCCAGACTTTTCCATTTTCATCAATAGCATAAGAGCTGGTTCCTCCGGCGGATATATGTACTATATTACCTATTTTTTCAACTTCCACAGGCTCATCAGAATATTCGTTTTTCCCATTACCGAGCTGTCCGCTGAAATTATCACCCCATGTCCAGACTTTTCCATTTTCATGCAGGCAGACAGTGTGATTATCTCCAAGAGCAATAACCATACCGTCAATTTTTTTAGAAACCTCTTCTCTTGTACCAGTATAATCATTATGCCCTGCTCCCAGCTGCCCATAATCATTTCTACCCTGCGAATAAACATTCCCGCCTGAATCTATAACGGCAATATGACCGTGTCCCGCGTCAATCCGTGGTTTAGGCGTTATACTGTTTTTCGATAAATCGCTGTTAATACAACCAGCCATAAACAAAGCGATAACTAAGCATAAAAAAACTTTCATTTAAAACACTCCTTAATCTTTTTGATATATGATCATACTTTCTAACCCTGCTTTATGATGAAATTATTTGTAATAATCCGTATAAAGTGCCCTGTAAATTTCTTTTTTTATGTAATCATTTGTTTCAATCTCAGCCTGTTCTTCGAGCATTTCTTTATAATCAGGGATGTCTTTTCTTTTTGTAATAATATAGTTCACCATCGATTTTCGGACTTCAGGAGATTCATCATCCGGCAGATTATTTTTTACAAACTTAAATGTATCTTTATCATAATCCTTAGCCGCCATGCTGTCAATGATAGCGGCTCTAGTGGTTTCATCCTTCTCTGTGGGTAGCATTGTTTTCAGAGTCGTAACCGCTTCCGGATCGTCAAAATATTTCAGTGATGATGCCGTATAATAGCGCATTGTAGGATTCTCGCTCTTAGAGTAGGACTTAATTATTGGAACAAACTCATTATCCCGCGTGTTAGCTGCCGCGTAAAAAACAGATGAAACATTTTTAGTTTCAGGAACGTCAGTAAATTTTTTCAGCTCTGTTTTTATATCGCTCTTAGCTTTCGCGGCCATGTCCTTTGCTTTCGGGTGACTCACGCTTTCCTGCCACCTACCCATTTTCCCGATAGACAACATAGCGGTATTAGCGATAAGTCGTTCGTTATCGTCCGCGTAATCCTGCTTAAAGATGTTATAAAGCTTTTCATAATTCTCTTCTGTTACAGGCTTGCTTATTATGTTGCCGATATTTACTAGCGAGGCTATACGAAAATCCTGTTTTTGCCTCTTATCGTAATAAACACTCAAAAGTACAGTCTGTGCTTCCGGTGTTCCAGCACTCGCCATAATACTCAGCAGCTGCCCCTTCACCGCATAGCTGAAATCGTCTTTAAGAATCATATCCGGCACCTTAAACGCCTCCGCGGGATTTACTG
>CAYLTM010000020.1:0-6504 GCA_964386495.1 uncultured Leptospirales bacterium | reverse complement strand
TTAGCTCAACCCGCCTTAAAAATCAGAGCCCGCAACTTTAACCGCCCCGGGGGATTTACTGTGAAATAATCTATCAAAGCCTGAATATCCTCAGGTTCGGGCAATTGATTATCCTTGAGTCCATACAAATTTTTAAGAAGACTCTGCAATTCCGTACTTTTATATTTATCTTTCAACTTGGCAATTTTTTCTTCCTGAAATGGAGACACTTCTCTTTTCAAACCCTGTTTCAAAAACGCTAACGCCTCATCATATCCGGCAAATTTAAAAACATCAAGGGATCTATCCGGTTCGATATTCAAGCGGGTTAACGTCAAGGATATCTCGTTCGTCATAATAGGAGCGTCAGTATTGGTTATCCCCGCAATTGACTCGTTGATTATTACACTTTCGACAAAACTGGAATTCTTTGACAGAAAATATTTTCCTTCAGAATACGTTATTACAAATTTTGACATGTCGGAGTTCATCCCGGATTTCTCCTGAATTTTAATGTATTTCTCACGTTTTTTTGTTATTCCGTTAGTATTTAAGAATATTTTTCCATAACGATGGTTTGATATATATTGTCCATTATTATCATTTTCAACAGTATCCCAGCTGTTGCTGAAAACCGGAGGTAAAACCTCGAGCTGAAGCATTTTGATTATTCCGGTCAGAATCGGCTCCTCTTCCATAGAGATATCATTATTAACCATAACACTAATCAGCTTGCCGCTCAAATTATATTCCACTATATAAAATGAATTAAATATTCTGTCAAAAATAAAATTTGCCTGACCATTTTGATTATAGGACACCTCCGAGGACTGAACCCCCACCTTCACGGTGTTTTTAGTCACTTCATAAATTTTCATATTAAGAAGACCACCGTTTTTCACCACAACATTGTTAGCCGTGCTAATTATAGCGGGGTTATATTTTGTAACATTTTCCAAATCATATCTATAAACAAGTTCATCACCGGCTTTCCATATAATTCTTGGTTTGCTGTTGAAGTACATTGCCGCATATCCGGCAAGAAGAATCATTAATGCTATGATAATTGTTTTTTTCATAATTTTCCCTTTTGATAATATGACTTCACCATTCAAGCGTGATTCAAGCAATTTTCATAAATATTTTCGTCAAAATAACTAATCAGAAATATTAATCAAGTAATTATTTTTTGGATAGATTATGTGCTTGACATTACAATTTTAATTGAATATGAATGAAATGAAAAACAACATTTAATGAGAAAATTATGAAAAAAGAATTCAACATAACCGGCTTGTGCATTAAAGAGAAACACTATATGGTCGATATATCCGGGAAAATTGAAAAAATATCCGAGCTTGTCGAGAAGGAACAATACTTTACCATTAATAGAGCAAGACAGTATGGAAAAACAACTACATTACATTGTCTTTTTAAAAGCTTGAAAGACAAATATTTAGTATTTAATACAAGTTTTGAAGGTTTGGGCGATTATCCATTTACGAACGAATCAAATTTTTGTGAAACCCTAACAGGAATAATTATTAATCAGTTGGAAAAAAATAATTTACCAACAAACTTGAGATTGTCAATGGTAAAGAGATTTTCACAGTAATGGTGTAGGGAGTACTATTTACCCGGGCTGAACAATGTAAACCGACGATTTAAATCATCGGTTCAATCCTCGGTTTATTATGGATTATTCAATGATTTTAATAATTTTCAAATCATCAAAAGTAAATGCAGTGAAATTGCCGTATGCATTACTGACTTCATAAATTCCTAAATACAGATAATTTCCTTTTACATCCCAACCACCGACAGGAGCATTCATAGTGACTGTAGGTTCTATTGGGATTGTTTCACCGAAATACAATTCTATTTTATTTACATAAATTTTCGCTTTGTAGCAATAGATAACATCAACTCCAACTGTCACGATTGCCTGTTGTGAATTTGCACCGTTTATTATTTTAACAGAATTCGTTTGATCTACATCATGTAATCCGACAAAAACAAAACGACAATCTGTTGTATTAGGGTTAAATCCTCCAAAATCAATTCTAAAAAAAATCCCCTTATAAAACCCTGTAGTATCAGAAGGATATGGAACTTTAGATTTCCAGGTTATTTCAATTGGAAGCATTGAAAGAGAATAATTTTCAGTATTACAAATCACAAAATCAGAAGTTGTGAATGATGCTAGATAATCTTCTGCCATTTTATTTCCGGCATTATCTTTTATACCGATTATCTTGATATTGATTTTTTTTAACTCGGTTAATCAAGCGTTAGGCTTGAAGTAAGCTACTTTGCTCGAATATGATATAGAGCCGGAAACGGAATTATTGTTGTCGTCATACACTATTAAATTTCTTGAATTTACGGTCGCTGGATCAATTTCCTCTTCAAAAGTCGCGGCTATTTCAACACTGCGGCTTATTCCACAACTCCGTTCTTGGGATTGATATCGATTATTTTTAGATCAGTTCCTTTGATTTTTCAAATTGAAAAATCAAACTTTTTTCAGATCATCAAAATTTGGGATTTCCAAAATATCCCCTTTAAAGATGACACCGTAAATATCGTTATTTGTCAAAAAATTTATTGTTGATTCATTCATTGAAAGACCGCCATACACTGGAATCAATTTCAATCCTTTCATTTCGTCTTTGAAGTCTTTCATTTCCCTTTCAAGACGAGATAATGCTGATCCGGTAGTCCTTATAAACTGACCAAGAATAGTGTCGAGATCTTCAACTTTGTTTTCGACAACTGCAACTCTTTCTTCAACTGCAATCATATTACCTCCTGCTTGAGAATGTTATTCAGAACCCGGTTGTTCCTGCCTGTACCATAGTTTGGCAGTCAGGCAGAAACAACATTAATTTTCTTGCTAAAAGCATTCACCTTTTAAATATAGAAAATCCTAATTGTCAAGGGGTATTTTATCTGTCACCATAGTTTTTACTGATCCAGTTTTGGTATTCTCCGCTTCTAACATGTTCGATCCACTCGCTGTTAGCCAGATACCAGTCTACAGTCGCCTCTAGACCTTCAGCAAAATTATACGCTTGTTTCCAGCCAAGTTCGTTTTTCAGCTTATCACAATTGATCGCGTAACGGCGGTCGTGTCCGGGTCTGTCCTTCACATAAGTAATCAACTTATGATAATAATTCTGTTCTTTTCCCATTTTTTTAGCCATGAGTTCACAAAGAACATTTACCAGCTTAATGTTCTCCCATTCGTTTTCTCCGCCGATATTATAAGTCTCACCATTGCGGCCATTTTTCACAATCTCCCATACAGCACTGTTATGATCTTCAACATACAGCCAATCACGGATATTTTTTCCGTCGCCGTAAACAGGAAGATTCTTTTCGTCTTTAATGTTCATTATCATTACCGGGATTAGTTTTTCAGGGAATTGATACGGACCATAATTATTCGAACAATTGGACATCGTAACCGACATATTATATGTGTGGTTATATGCCATCACCAGATGATCCGAAGATGCCTTTGAGGATGAATACGGACTACGCGGATCATACGGAGTAGTTTCGAAAAAATATCCGGTGTCGCCGAGACTTCCATAAACTTCATCGGTACTCACATGGTGAAAGTGACAACCTTCTTTGTCTTTCCATAAATCCCTTGCGGCTTCCAGCAGATTAAAAGTTCCCATGATATTAGTTTCTATAAACGCTCTTGGTCCATGTATCGATCTGTCTACATGCGATTCTGCGGCAAGATGGATGACAGTGTCGATTTCGTGTTTTACAAAAATATCATGAACAGCTTGATAATCGCAAATATCCGCTTTTTCAAAAAAGTATTTTTTTCCGCCGAATTCCTTATCGATATCCGCTAAACTTTCAGGATTACCGGCATAAGTCAGTTTATCAAGGTTGATTATTTTGCCGCTAAAATCTGTTTTCTGCAGCACGTATCTCACCAGATTCGACCCGATAAATCCGGCACCGCCGGTTACTAACACATTGTTGATTTTTCTCATAAAGTTGTTCCTTATTTAATTAATTTTAAGGGCTAACGCCCTTTGACCCTATTATACAGGGTACCCTGCGGGGCTTATGGGGCGTTGCCCCATTCCCCATTAATTTCAATCCAATTAAATCTAATATCTACTCCACTGGATAAAGCCCTTTGACCCTATTATACAGGGAACCATTTCGACTTAGCTCAATACACCGCCTATGTGGCTTATGGGGCGTTGCCCTTCTAAATGTTTAAAATATTCTTTCTTTTAATAAACTGAGTAATCTCCTCTGTCTGCTTAATAATCATTTCAGCTGTATCCTTCGAAATATTCTGTGATAACTTGTTATTTCCAAAAATATCGTTTATACAGTTGATTATATTCGTTGGGAGAAGCATACGGCTCTGTTTAATAATCACCGTAATCTCAGCGTCATCCTCTGAAATATCCGTATACAGCATAGAGTGCGAAATAAAATAAAAACGCAAACATGATCTGCACGAGCTTACCACAGAACTATAATCTTGTTTTTCTATAAATTCCTTCGCTTTAACAAGAGACTCCTTAGCCTGCTGATTATACTTTTTCATCGACAGCATCATTTTTTTATTTTCTGTGAAAAATGCGGTTAAAGAAACCTTCCAGTCGTTTACAACAATGCTCAGTTCCTTTTTAACTTTTTCCTTTGAAAGAAGAGAAAAATTCGGACGTACCGCTTTGGTCGGAAACTGTGATGATTCGCACTTGTTGATTCTACAATCATTCTGAATGATTCCATCCGCTAAGCCCTGTCGATTTATCTCTATCGCAAAATCATACCATGAAATTCGGCCTTCATTAGAAAAATGATAAATCCCGAACAATTCAGAATCACGTCTAATGATTTGAAAAATCAATTCCGCGAGATCCTTCGCGTAGGTCGGAGTACCGACCTGGTCATTAACGACCATCAGTTCATTCCTGTTATTCATAAGTGCGAGCATAGTGTAAACAAAATTGTTGCCGTATTTTCCATACAACCAAGCAGTTCGAATAATAAAATAACTTTTAGTGTTTTCTATAATTTTTGTTTCGCCATCCAACTTGGTTTTCCCATAAACTGAAACAGGGCCGGTGATATCGTTTTCATTCAAAGCGCGGTCTTCAGTACCAGGGAAAACATAATCTGTCGATATATGAATCAGCTTAACCTTTTTCGCGGAAGATATTTTCGCGAGGTTTTCTGGACCTGTCGCGTTTATCGCGAAAGCTTTCTCTTTGTCATCCTCAGCGTTATCTACAGCAGTATAAGCGGCACAATTAATAATCCACTTCAAATCTTTATTTTCCGTAAACTTTTCTACAGCTGAAAAATCTGTTATATCAACATCCATGTCTGATGATACATATGCTATACTTTGCGACAACAGAAGTTTCTCAATCTGCTGTCCGAGCATTCCCATGTTGCCTATTAACCAAACCATATTATTATATACCTCATTTACAAATATTAAAAATCCAAAGATGCCGAACATTCCTTAACATATGGAAGCTTTTCATCCTTTTCAGATACCAATGGGTTTTCAATCGGCCATTTAATACAAATATCTTTATCATCCCATTTAATACCACCATCATGCTGTGGAGAATAATCGTCGGAACATTTGTACAGCAGATGAGTTTCATCCCGAAGCGATACAAATCCATGCGCGAATCCTTCAGGAATATACAGCATAAGGTGATTCTCTTCGGATAATTCAACTCCGATCCATTTCAGATATGTCGGTGAATTTTTACGAATGTCCACCGCGACATCAAAAATCGCACCCTTAGCAACGCGTACAAGTTTCGCCTGACATTTTGGTTTACGCTGAAAATGCAGTCCGCGAAGAACATCTTTCTGCGAGACTGAGTGGTTATCCTGAACAAACTTCACGTCAATCCCATTGTCAGAGAATTCTTTTTCTTTATACGACTCAAGAAAATATCCTCGCGGATCCGGAAAGACACGCGGTTCAATAAGGATAACTTCTGGGATTTCCAGTCTGGTAAATTTACATGGCATTGGTTTTGCTCCTTTCAAGAATTTTAAGCAGGTATTCGCCGTAACCGGTTTTCAGCAGACTTTCGCCATGTTTTTTAAATTGCTCAGGCGTAATATATTTCATCGCAAACGCGATTTCTTCTATACAGGCGATTTTCAGACCCTGGCGCTCTTCGGATTTTTTCTTTTCAGATATTCGTTATTAACATCAGTGATTTCAATTTCGCCACGGTGGGACGGTTTAATATTTTTCGCGATATCCACAACATCATTATCATAAAAATATAATCCCACAACCGCATAATTTGACTTTGGTTCTGTTGGTTTCTCTTCAATCGATTTAACATTTCCAGTGCTGTCAAATTCAACAATTCCATACCTGTGAGGATCATCAACGTAGTAACCGAAAACAGTAGCCCCTTCCTTTTCATTGGCGGCATCACGAAGCATCTCGGTCAATCCGTGACCATAAAAAATATTATCTCCAAGAATCATGCAGAC
>CAYLTM010000019.1:35686-39291 GCA_964386495.1 uncultured Leptospirales bacterium | reverse complement strand
AATAATTTTCTTGATGAATTTTGTTGTATAAAAATACTACGTCGACGAACAAAATAAATCAGGAGAAAAATTGTGAAAGTTTTGATTATTGTTTTTAGTCCAGCCGGCAGCACATTGAAAATTGCCGAAGGATTTCAAAAAAAACTAATTGCTGAAAAACACCAGGTGCAGCTGGTAAACATTACCGGCAATAAGTCGCTTTTCAGCGGCAGCGGGATTAAAGACGCTTTGTCCGCTATCGTAAAAGATCATGATGTTATCTGCATCGGATCGCCTGTTTACGAAAAACACCTCGAATTCTACATCAGAAAGATTTTCAAAAGTCTGCCTAAGCCGGACAGTAAATGGGGGAAATTCGCGATACCATTCGTAACTTATGGAGGAATATCTTCCGGTATGGCTCTTCTCGAAGCCGACAAGCTGTTTAAAAAAAGCGGAAGACAAGTAATCGCAGCTATGAAGATTGAGACAGTTCACATAATTACTAAACGTCTGAAAACTAAAGTTAACGAAGGAATGCCTGGAAAAGAAGCTCTTCCGGTAATTGACGAGCTGGTAAAAAGAATCACTGCTGTTGAGAAAAATAATGGTGCCAGGCTAAGTAATTTTGCGTCGGAACTGAATTATCATACATTTAAAGAAAAAGCTTTAAGTTTCGCAATGAACGAAATGATACTTCACAAATATAAATATCCGGCATTTACCGTTGATTACGCAAAGTGTAACAAATGTCTAAACTGTGTCAAAAAATGCTCAATCCAGAGAATCGATATCGATAATGGTTCTCCGAAAATGGACAGGACAAAACCCGATTGTATTCACTGTTTCGCATGTGTTAACAGCTGTCCAGTTGACGCTATAACATTTGTAAGAGACGACAAGGACTGGGGTGAAATCGAAAGAATCCTTAAACTTGTTTCCGCTGAAAAAAGTTTTTTCAGAAGTATGGAAAATGTCCGTTCAGCGGTCTACCCTATCAGGCTGCAAAATTAAATCGACAAACTGAATAACAAAGCCTAAATTTTTTCCAAACTTTTTATTAAAATTCGGTTGCAATCGAAATATATGCTAATATAATTCGGTTGTAATCGAAATTTATCCTAATAATATTCGATTCTAACCGAAATTTATGATAATATTATTCGGATGCAATCGAAATATATTATGTTTTGGAGATCGTTATGCTTACAAGAATTATGACAAAAACCATTATAAACAATATCGGAATTGGTAAAATTCAGATTATTTTAGGGTCAAGACAGTGCGGAAAAACAACGATTTTAAAAAATATAGCTAAAGAGTTAAATCTTAAAACCCTTTTTTGGAATGGAGACGAGCCGGATATTCGTCAAATATTACCAACTGCAACATCAACCCAATTAAAAGAAATGATTGGCAATAATGAACCTTTAATTATTGATGAGGCTCAACGAATTGATAATATTGGATTGGTATTAAAACTTGTACAAGACAATATCGGGAATCTGAAAGTTCTTGTTTCGGGATCTTCATCATTTGAACTTGCAAATAAAATTAATGAGCCATTAACTGGTCGAAAAATCGAATATAATCTTTTCCCGATTTCATGCACAGAAATGATTAATAATTCTTCAGTACTTGAAGAGAAACGTCTTCTTGAACAGAGACTTATCTATGGATCTTATCCTGAAGTGATAACAAATAGCGCGAATTCTAAAGAAATTCTTATGCAGTTAGCGAACAGCTACCTTTACAAAGATATTCTTACCTGGGAGAGAATTCAAAAACCGGAACGGCTTGAGAGATTACTCCAAGCACTTGCTTTTCAACTTGGATCAGAAGTTTCATACAATGAACTTGGTCAGATATGCGGACTGGATAAGGAAACTGTGGAAAAATATATTCAGCTTCTAGAAAAGAGCTTTATTGTTTTTCGTCTAATATCTTTCAGTCGCAATATTCGCAATGAGTTAAAAAAAAGCAGGAAAATATATTTTTTCGATAATGGTATCCGTAATGCTGTTGTTAAAAGTTTTAATACAATAGCTTTCCGAAATGATATCGGTGCACTCTGGGAAAATTACCTTATCAGTGAAAGAATAAAAACTTTAAGTTATTCAAGAAAATATGTTAACGCCTTTTTCTGGAGAACCGCTCAACAACAGGAAATTGACTACATTGAGGATTTTGACGCTGTTCTTCATGCCTACGAATTTAAGTGGAGCGGCAAAAAAATTCCAAAAATACCTAAAACTTTTGCAAACGCTTATCCTGAGCATGTTTACAATGTAATCACCCCTGAAAATTATATCAACTGGCTTGAATAAATATCAAGAATCAGGCTTTGCTCAATGGCGTATATTTCTCGACAAAAGTTTTCACGCCGCCGGAAGTAAACTTGATTGTAATTTTAGAATTGTCGCCGCGCCCTTCCGTGAAAAGCACTGTGCCGTAACCATATTTGGGATGCATAATTCTGTCACCTGCTTTGAACTGCGCGTTTTCTGTTTCGCCTTTCGGGGTGATTACTCCGCTATTGACTTTGGCGTTCGGTGTTGACACAGGCGGCGGCGAAGAAAATGACGGTTTCGGCTGATAATTCTGCTGCCTCGAAACATTTTCCCGCTGTCGATTCTCAAACGATGGAGTTTTGCTTTGTTTATTACTCGCTGAAAAATTTCTTCCGAAAGATACCGGTTCATCATCAGGAGAGTCAATCTTCTCAAGACCATATTCTTCATCGAACTTGTAGTGAGTTATATTGTCCGGCGGAATTTCATCAACGAACCGTGAATGGTCGCGGTAAAAGACATCACCGGAATATGTCCGCCGGCACTCGGCACCGGACATAAACAGCTTGTCCATCGCGCGTGTAATCCCCACATATGCTAAGCGGCGTTCCTCTTCGATCTGCTGCTCCGATTCAACGGAATTGAAATGCGGAAACAAGCCCTCTTCCATACCGGAAAGAAACACTACAGGAAATTCAAGACCCTTCGCGTTATGCACCGTCATCATAGTGATATAATTCAGCGGATCAAAGTTGGCGTTTTTATTCGGATTTTCTTCTGATGTTAAAAGGGAGATTTCCTGAAGGAATTCATCAAGACAGGGATTGTCGCTTCTCGATTCATAATCATAAACGCTTGCCATAAACGCTTCGATATTTTCCATGCGCATTTTACTTTCGTCGCTGTTTTCACTCTTGATGGACAGCACATACCCGGAATCGTCGATAACATCCGTAATGAACGATGACAGCGATATCGATTTGCCGACCTTCGCGTTTTTACTGAAAAGCCCAGTAATAATTTTCTTAAATGATATTATTCCTTTTGGAAGTTTGCCGTCTATAGGAATTTCCTTATCAATAATTTCCCACTCGGATATCTGATTTTCGTAAGCGGTTGTTCTAAGTTTTTCAATGGTCTTGTCGCCTATTCCACGGGCAGGCGTGTTGATAATTCTCATTAGTGCTGACGTATCAAACGGGTTGGCGACAAATTTTAAATACGCGGCAATGTCCTTTATTTCCTTGCCTATAAGCTCCAGCCGTTTGGCTGTCTCCTTCTTGGTAAATCCGCAATCGATAAGGAATTGCCGACCGTCGACATTGAAAAAGACGG
>CAYLTM010000019.1:28036-35676 GCA_964386495.1 uncultured Leptospirales bacterium | reverse complement strand
TTCCTTGCGGTCGTAGAATCGCAGACCGCCGACAATCTTATACGGCATATTTCCCCTGCGAAGAGCATCTTCAAAAACTCTTGACTGGGCGTTGGTTCGATAGAATATCGCGAAATCCTTATAACGTTTTTTCTCGTTATGTATGAGCTGCTCAATAGTACTCGCGACAAACTGTGCTTCGCCATATTCGTTATTGCAAACGCAGAATACCGGATACTCGCCATGCCCGCGGTACGATATTACTTCTTTTTCTTTTCTTGTTACATTATTTTTTATTACAGATGATGCCGCCGATAGAATATATTCGGTCGAGCGGTAATTATATTCGAGCTTAACAACCTTAGTGTTGGGATAATCATTTTCAAAATTCAGTATATTCCTGATGTCGGCTCCGCGCCACGAATATATCGACTGATCGTCATCGCCGACAACACAGAGGTTGTTGGTATTTGACGACAGATATTTCGCGATGTAGTATTGCGAAGAGTTGGTATCCTGATACTCGTCTATCATAAAGTACTGCCAGCGGTTTTGAAGTTTTTCACGTGCTTCGGTATTGGTATGCAGCAGCCGGTAAGTCTCGACCAGCAGATCATTAAAATCGAGAGCGTTCCTTTGACGCAGAATTTTCTGGTAATCATTGAATAGATTTGTGAAGTTGAATTTGACTTCCTGAGAAATAATAAGAGAAGGATCAACACCCTTCAAATAATCTTCATGGTCTTTAACCTTTGAGATGAGCGACGATATAAACGATGGTTTAACTTTTTTCGGATCAAGATTCATGTTTTTCAAAATATCTTTAATAACGGATTCCTGATCGCTCGAATCGTATATAGAAAAATTCGACGGTATAGAAACATATTCCCCGTATCGACGCAGAATAAATACACACGTCGAATGAAAAGTCTTGATGAATACACTGTCACCGGTCGGGCCGATAAGATCAACGATTCTCTTTTTCATTTCAGCCGCGGCTTTATTGGTAAACGTCACTGCCATAATTTTTGCAGGGTTGATTCTTTTCTCTTTTATCAGGTAGGCGATTCTATAGGTGATTACTCTGGTTTTTCCAGAACCCGCTCCAGCGAAAATAATTATAGGTCCCTCGGTAGTTACTACCGCACTTTTCTGCGAATCGTTCAGTGAAGAAAGGTAATCCATAAAGTTTCCTTTAAAACAAATTTTACTGCATTCGGAATGACGATTATTACAGCAATGTTAGTGGAAAATATACTGATTTTATGTCAAGAATAAGTTATGGAGAATAATACGCGTTTCGTGCCGTTTATTGCAGGATGTCTCTGACACCATTTTATTTAACACCAATTCAGTTTATGCTTTACAAAAAAATCACATATGCGACAAAACGCTGATCCGAGCTTTGCGTTCTAAGGGTGATTACACCTATGACAATAAGCCGATGGGTGCTGAGGGAAACCTTTTCGCCTCCCACAATTTTGGAAAGGAGCAATTTATGAAGAAGGTTACTGCCGTAATTTCTACGATAATTCTTATTCTGGCAATTACCGGATGTAAGAAGGAACTGCAAAACAAAACAATTTTACTGTCAACAACTACAAGTGTACAGGACAGCGGACTTATGGACGCGCTGATTCCTGTGTTTGAAAAAGATTCAGGCGCGGTCGTAAAGATGATAGCTGTCGGTTCCGGCAAAGCTATGAAGATGGGCGAAGATGGCGAGGCTGATATACTGATTGTCCACTCAAAGGAATCCGAACTCAAGTTTATGGAAAACAAACATGGGACAGTCCGCAAAGAAATAATGTTCAACGACTTTGTAATCATCGGCCCTGAAAATGATCCCCTGAAAATTAAAGGCAATGATACCTCTGCCGCGCTGAAAGCCATTCAGTCCGGTGCCGGAAAATTTGTTTCGCGCGGCGACAAGTCAGGGACTCATACACTGGAAATGAAACTCTGGACGGATCAGGGAATCACCCCGGATTGGAAGGAGTACATGTCCACAGGAAAAGGGATGGGCGAAGTGATTATGATGGCGGACGAAATGGGTGCGTACACAATTTCTGACCGCGGCACATATGTGAAAATGAAACACAGCGGGAAAACATCATTGGAAGTTCTTGTTGAGGGTGATAAAAAACTTTTTAATCAGTACAGTGTAATTCTGGTGAATCCCGCGAAAAATAATAAAATAAATTCTGAAGGAGCAAAGTTGTTTTTTGACTGGCTCTTTTCAGACGAATGTTTGAATATTATTGAAGATTATGGCGTTAAAGAATTCGGGCAGCCTTTGTTCAAGGTGAACGCGGTTAAATGAACGAAATCTTTACGGGTATTCTTCAGGCGTTCCGGCTGCTGATTTCCTTTGACCGTGAAATATTTTCTATTGTCGCTTTGTCTATTTTCGTTTCCGGTGTTTCAACTGTGTTGTCGGCTGTCGTCGGAATTCCGGCGGCAGTTTTTCTCGGCACCAGAACATTCCGCGGTGAACAATTACTGTCACGTCTGCTTTATACCATGATGAGTCTGCCGTCTGTTCTCGCGGGTCTTCTCGTGGCGATTATTCTTTCACGAAAAGGACCGCTCGGATCGGTGCAGCTGCTCTTCACTCCCTCGGCGATGATAATTTCTCAGACGATATTAATCACCCCGCTTGTAATGGGTCTCACGTACAAACTTGTGAAAGAACAGAGCCGTCGCATAAGCCGCACCGCATTTACTCTTGGTGCGACCCGTATGCAGACTGTGAATCTCATCGCAGTTGAGCTGAAGGCGGATATTTCGATTAATGTAGTAGCCGCATTTTCACGTGCGATATCCGAGGTTGGCGGAGTAATGATAGTCGGCGGCAACATCCGGCATCATACCAGGCTGATTACGACTTCTATCGCAATGTACAATTCTATGGGCGAGTATTCACAGTCTATCGCACTGGGAATTATTCTGCTGTTGATTTCTTTTATAGTAAACAACATTGTTTATTCTTTCAAGGGAATGAATGGATGAATATTAATATTTGTTCGCTTGAAAAATATTATGGTAATCAGAAAGTTCTCGATATTGATGCTGTAGATTTCGCGTCCGGTAAAATAACAGGCATTTATGGCGAAAACGGCGCGGGAAAATCTACACTTCTGTCGGTCATCGCCGGGATAGAAAATAACCACACAGGTCAAATACTCTACGATGGTAAACCTTTTTCGGAAGATATCCGGTTAAAAACGACAATGATTTTTCAGAAAGATTATCTACTGAAAAAGACTGTCTATGAGAATATAATCTACCCGTTAAAAATTCGTGGCATTTGTAAAACAGAAATTCAAACAGCCGTAAACAACGTTAAAGATTATTTCAGCATTGATTCGTTGTTCAGCAAAAAAGGCAATGAGCTTTCGGAAGGTGAAATTCAAAAAGTCCTTGTCATTAGGGCACTGATTTTCAAACCAAAGTTGCTTTTGCTTGATGAGCCGACATCGAACATGGACAGGCTTTCCATTACCGAGTTCAACAATATTATTTTGCAATACCACAGACATACTAACTCGACGATTGTAATCATTTCGCATAACATCGAGCAGCTAAATCATTTATGCGGCGGAATTATTTATATGGATGCCGGCACTGTCGTTAAAGCCACCAGCCACTAAATAGGCGTAATGGGTGCTGATATTAGTGACACCCTCTACAAAATATTTGAAGATATATCTTTTTTTTGATAAATCAAGGTGCGATTTTAAAAATTTTTACCCAGATCGAATTTTTTCCTATATCGCTAACTTTCATAAATTTTCGAAAAGAAAAGATATTTGGTAAAACAATAAATAGTTTTCGCTTGACAAAATAAACTTATCGTATATAATAAGTGGAAAGCAGTGAAGGTAATCTTATAATGTCTGAAATAATTAATAATGATGTAAAAAGAATACTCCTTGTTGAAGATGAACCATTAACAGCTATGGTCGAGACAATGGAACTGCAAAAACAAGGATATTTGATTATTCATGCTTCTTCCGGCGAGCAGGCTATAGATATTTTCAATACACAAAATGAAATCTTCGACCTTGTTTTAATGGATATTGACCTCGGAGACGGCATTGACGGAACTCAGGCTGCCGAAATAATTCTAAAAAATCATGAAGTACCTATACTGTTTTTATCGTCCCATACAGAAAAACATATTGTTGAAAAAACCGAAAATATAACATCATATGGATATGTCGTAAAAAACAGTACACCGACGGTATTATTCGCGTCAATAAAAATGGCGTTTAAGCTGTTTTCAGCGAATCTCCAAATTAGAGAAAACGAAAATCGTTATAGAGAATTGTTTAATAATACCAGTAATGGTGTAGCAATTTATAAAGTGATTAATAATGGCGATGATTTTATCTTTGTCGATTATAACAATGCCGCTCAAAAAATGGATGGCGATTCACGTGAAAATGTTATCGGTAGATCTATTTTCGATATACGACCCGGTATAAATGAGTTCGGTTTGATTGATGTTTTTCGTCGGGTATACATAACAGGAGTTTCTGAACAATTACCTGTAAAACTATATAAAGATTCCCGTCTGAATAAATACTACAACAATTTTGTATACCGGCTGCCGTCAGGGGAAATTGTCGCTGTATACGATGATGTAACTTTTGAAATGATAGCAAAAGATATCATAGAAAGAAAAAATGATCTGCTGGAAAATATTATGCAGACTAGTCCTATAGGGATTACAGTGCTCGATAATGATGGGCAGATAAACTATTGTAACCGTATGGCAGAACAAATTCTGGGTCTGGAACGGTCAAAAATTACCAGCAAAAAATTCAATGATCCAACGTGGAAAATTGTCAACATGGAAGGTAACCAAATATCAGATAATGATCTTCCATTTGCCTTAGCGATGAAAAACAAAACTCAAATATTTGATTACCGTCATTATATCGAAATGACGAACGGCAAAAGAGTGGCATTGTCAATAAACTCATCACCGCTGAAAAATAATGAATGTGAAATAATTGGAGTCGTTAACGCTATTTCCGATATTTCAGAAAAAATTATCAATGAGGAGCGGACTTTGTGTGACGAGTTGACATCACGTACTCTAATTGATATGAATAAAATTATGAATCATACTCAGAATGAATTGTTTGACTTCATGATTGACGCTTCCATGAAATCCACGATGAGCCATTTTTCATTCGCGGGCTTAATTAGTGACGATGAAACTCATATGACCATTCATGCGTGGTCAAAAAACACAATGAATATCTGTGCTGTGAAAAACAACCCGATACATTTCCCTATTAATGAAGCTGGTATTTGGGGAGACTGTATCCGGTTGAGAAAACCAGTTATTATAAATGATTACAACAGTTATCCATCAAAAAAAGGGTACCCCGAAGGGCATGTTCATATCAAACGTTTTCTTTCTATACCGATTTTTGACGGTGAACATATTGTAGCGGTTGCGTCAGTGGCGAATAAAATAACCCCATATAATGATTACGACGCGAATAATCTTTCACAGCTATATGGAAAAATGTGGGAAATCATCAGACGGAAAAAATCTGATACTGATCTAGTTGCAAGTGAAAAATTATTTAAGACATATATCGAGAATTCTCCTTATGGGATATTTGTCACCGATAGTCATGGATTCTTTATAACGGTAAATCTGGCAGCGGAGGAATTGACCGGTTACACAAGAGAAGAACTGATCGGAAAAAATTTAATCGAAATTATTCATGAAGATGAAAGATTGAACGCAAAAAATTATTTTGCTTACGTTCGTGAAAAAATTCATCTTACCGCCGAAACACGTTTTATTACTAAAAAAAATGACTCACGGCATCTGCTTGTAAAGGCTGTAAAACTTGATGATAACACATACCTGGGATTTACTAGCGATATAACGGATCAAAAAATTTCGGATGAAAAACTTCGAAAAACAAACTATGAGCTTCAAGAACGTTTAAAAGAACTAAAGTGTCTTTATAATCTGTCTGGTATTATAGAAAACTGCAGCAGCATGAATGATATAATTTCTCAACTTTTAACAATCATGCCGGAAGCCTTTCAGATGCCGGAGTTTACCTGCATTAAAATAATATTCCAGGATAATGATTATACTTCAGAAAATTTCAAAGAATCATGCGAAAAATTATTATATTCAGCGGTGATTACTGTCGCTAACGAAAAGTACGGTGCAATTGAGGTATACTCCTGTATAAAAAATGATAATGAAGTTGAAACACTTTTTCTACCCGAAGAGCTAGGTATGGTTAACGCTATTGCTGAAAGACTTGGTCATGTTTATGAAAGGCTCTTGATAGAAGAAACTCTTCAAAAAAATCTTATGTTTCAGCAGAATCTTATTGATGCGATTCCTATGCCGGTTTTCTACAAGGATACAAAAGGGATTTATACCGGCGTTAACTACGCGTTTACGAAATTTTTTGGAAAGGAAAAAAAGGATATCATTGGAAAAAGTGTTTATGATATTTCACCGAAATCATTAGCTGATATATATTTTGAAAAGGATAATGATCTTATTGTTAACGGCGGAATACAGACTTATGAATCTCATGTAAAAAACGCCAGAGGAGAAACGCACTCTGTCGTTTTTTACAAGTCAACATTTAACAATCCGGACGGCAAAGTCGGCGGATTAATCGGGGTTATCCTGGTATAATCCAGGTTAATCCTTCTCAGATTTTTTTCTATCCAGTGTTCTTAAAACTTTCTTTCTCATTCTCACAGATGTGGGAGTGATTTCGAGAAGTTCATCATCATCAATAAATTCTATAGCCTGTTCCAGAGAAAACGACCGTGGTGTTGTAAGCTTAACCGCGTCATCAGAACCGGACGCTCTCATGTTTGTTAATTTTTTTGTTTTGCATGGATTAACAACCATATCGCTTTCTCGGTTATTTTCACCAATTATCATACCCTCATAAACCTGAACACCCGCTCCGAAAAACAGTGTGCCCCTCTCCTGAAGATTATCAAGAGCGAATGCGACAGAGACTCCCGGTTCCATAGCAATAAGCACGCCTCTAGTTCGCGAAGGTATTGGTCCCTTATATGGCTCATATCCCGCGAAAAGATGATTCACGATGCCTGTGCCTCTAGTGTCAGTCATAAAAGTATTTCTAAAACCTATAAGTCCTCTTGAAGGTACTTTGAATTCCATTCTGGTATAAGAATCCGCACCCTGTGACATATTCACCAGCTCGCCTTTTCTGAAACCCATTTTTTCAATAACCACGCCGGTATATTCTCCCGGCACGTCTATTAAAACAGTTTCCATTGGTTCATTCCGAACACCATCAATTTCCTTGAAAATTAAATTTCTCATCACAGACCATTTTGTCTGTTTATTGAAAATTTCTTTCAGCATTAAGAAGTATCTTCCTATTTGCGTTATATAGCGAATGAGCATCATAAGTTTTGCGAATATGGGCTAAATTACAAAAAATGTCAGGAGTTATCCCTTTTGCTTCAGCAGTTTTTTGATTTTGTTGGCTAAAAAAGCTTTTCTTTCATTTTTTTCAAACGATATTTCCGAATGAATTTTGCTTGTTCTTCTGTTACTAATAATGGCGTTTTGGCCGTTTTAGCTTTCCAATACCCTTTAATATAGTCTATAAAAAGCA
>CAYLTM010000019.1:27637-28026 GCA_964386495.1 uncultured Leptospirales bacterium | reverse complement strand
CGGTCGGGATACTGAAAACTCGTAACCTTCGCGGCGCATATTTTCTATCAAAATTGATAACTGAAGTTCGCCGCGGCCTTTAACTGTAAAGGAATCCTTAGTTTCCGCCCGCTCTATTACAAGACTTACATTTGTTTCAATTTCTTTTTCGAGACGCTCCCAGATATGGCGGGAAGTTACATACTTGCCTTCATTACCAAGAAACGGCGAGTCATTTACCTGAAAAGTAATCGCGATGGTCGGCTCATCAATTTTTATCGCGGGTAATGCGACAGGATTATCGCCCCCGGCAATCGTATCACCAAGGTCAATTTTATCGAAGCCCGAAATCGCGACAATATCTCCGGCAAGTGCTTCGGCTACTTCAGTACGTTTAAGACCCTTGTATT
>CAYLTM010000019.1:25672-27627 GCA_964386495.1 uncultured Leptospirales bacterium | reverse complement strand
TTGTAACTCTTCCTTTCATGGTCGTTCCATTTTGTTTCATCAGCGTTACTTCATCGCCGACTACAGCTTTACCATTGTGGATTTTTCCAGTTCCAACTTTTCCTATATAATTATCATACAATATCGCGGATATAAGAAACTGGAAATCAGCGTTTACATCGCCGCCCGGTTCTTTAACATGTTTGATAATCGTATCAAATAGCGGTGTCATATTCAGGTTTTCATCATATAGCGTGTAATGAGCCAATCCGCTTTTTGCTGACGCGAAAACTACAGGAAAATCCATTTGCTCATCACTCGCGTTCAGTTCAATGAAAAGATCGAAAATCATATCCACAACCTGATCGGGATTACAGTTCGCTCTGTCAATTTTATTAACAACTACTATCGGGCAGTGGCCCGCTTCGAGAGATTTTTTCAAAACATATTTTGTCTGAGGCATTGGTCCTTCAAAAGCGTCAACGACAAGAAGAACAGAATCCACCATGTCGAGAATACGCTGAACTTCACCGCCGAAATCCGCGTGGCCCGGAGTATCCACGATGTTGATTTTATAACCTTTGTATGAGAATGACGCGTTTTTGGAAAATATTGTGATTCCTCTTTCTTTTTCTATGTCGTTGGAATCCATGATTCTTTCATCGACTCTCTCATTCGAGCGGAAAGTTCCAGAGTCCTTCAGCATAGCGTCTACGAGAGTTGTCTTACCGTGATCGACATGCGCAATTATTGCGATGTTTTTAATCTTTTGCATAAATATTCCTGTATATGATAATTGTAGTGTGGTCTCTTTTAAGAGTCTGTATTTTCAGCTATTTTAAAATTACTGTCAGAGAATATTAGGAGCCCTTCCTTGTCAAGGTGTTATATCTATGATATTCAAATCCTAAATGGGGGTGATTTCATAGGGTTTTACTGGAAATTTGGTCAAAAGTGATTAAAAATTTGCTCTGGCACCATTAATAACTGCTCTGGCACCTTAAAAAAAGAGTGAAAAAACTTGACAAATAAAGTAAAATAACATTTTTCTACAAAAATGAATAAATGTTTAATAAAAATAATCGAAGCTCTGCAAAACTATTATGGTAACGTAAAACCAGGTTTAGAATACAACGGTCTTTACGAATTATCGGTAGCAGTGGTATTATCCGCGCAAACAACGGACAAACAAGTGAATAAAATTACACCTGAACTTTTTAAAAAATTTCCGGATTTTGCCGCACTGTCAAGTGCCAGAGTCCTTGAAGTTGAGCCGTATATCAAATCTACAGGTTTTTATCATAATAAAGCTGAGAATATCATTAAACTTGCAAAAGCGGTCGTGCTAGATAAAAATGGAAATTTGCCGGATACTATGGAAGAATTAACAACGCTGCCAGGGATCGGCAGAAAAAGCGCGAATGTTATATTAACACAAGGGTTCGGCAAACCGGGATTTGCGGTAGATACCCATGTAATAAGGTTGGCAAGACGGCTGGGCATTTCAGATTCTGGTAGACCTGAAGTGATCGAAAAGATTGTTAATGAAAGTCTTCCTAAAGAGTATTGGTATACAGCACATCTAATGCTGGTGCATCATGGAAGAAATATCTGTAAGGCTCGAAATCCAAAATGTGAGGAATGTCCTATTAGTCACCTTTGCATTTCGTCAGATAAAACTTTTTAAATTCTTTGATATTTTCCGGACTATTCTGATGAAAGTTTTTTTCTTCAACAGGTGAAATTCCTGTTAAAGATTTTAATGATTGATATGCTAACCAATAAATTGACTGTTTTTTGTCACCATCCTCTGCTGTAAATTTCAGATCATCTTCGGTCATTAAATCCTGACCTTCATCAAGAACTAAAGCATCAAAAATAGGTCTAAAATTGGGTGTTCTCTCTAATAAATCTCGACATCCATAAGCTAATGCATGATTAGGTACTGCTTCTGGTATATCGTTTACATTTAATCT
>CAYLTM010000019.1:13044-25662 GCA_964386495.1 uncultured Leptospirales bacterium | reverse complement strand
GATTGATATGCTACGTCAGAAATTTCTTTTTTGGTGCTATCTAAATATTTTATTAAAAATAATGAAGACCTGCAGTTTTCTGTTTCACCTAGAACTTTAATCCCCCAAATAATAAATATCTCGTTTTTAGAATTTTCTATTTTGCTTTTTAAATAATCTTCCCTTCCAGAAAGATTCAATGCTGTAAGTCTGATAATATTACCGCTGCTGATTAGTAAACGGTTTCCCTTGTCAGATTCATTTTCCGCAAGAGCTATCAAATTATTCGCGTTAATTTCAATACCTTCTTTAACCATATCTTCCGCCGCCTTATCAGAAAGTTCCACCGGATTATTGAAAATTAATTTGTTCCAGTTATCTTTAGTCATAGAAAATTCTTTGTTGTAAATTTTATACAGCTTTACGACTTTCTGAAAAAGATCAATATTGCCTGTGTCAGTCATATTGTCGTACAAATATTCCAATGCTACCGGATGACCAATTTTAGCAAGTTTCAAACCGGATTCAATTTTCAAAGAACTGTTAATATCCGATATTAAATATTGTGTGTAATATATACGAATAATTCCGCCGGTAATCAAAACAGCTAATACAAGGGAGATTAAAACGCTCTGAAAAATCTTAAAAGGCGTTTTATTAAAATCCCATGTAATCAATATGAAAAATACAGCCATTTTAAAAGTTTTATAAATAGCAATCTCAGGACCAGCAAACACATATGAATAAAATCTGTCATTACCTTCAGAATAAAACACCGCTAAAGCGAAAAATATTATAGTCGCGATAAAAGGATTTTTTCTAATTTTTAGCACAAATAATAGCATAACAGAATATATGATTAAATTAGAGTGCCGACCGTCCAGAACAATGATAAAGCTGCTCCATGGCCAATTGGGCAGCTGTGCGTATTGAGTTACAGTAAATAATATTATTACAAAATATATTAGAACATACGGCATAATACGACTTTCAATCAGCAGTATGAAATCCCCCAAAACTCCATAATCCTGTTTATACTCGATTCTGAATTTTTCTATATTATCCGAACCGATATTAAATATATAAAAAAACGAAAAGGCGAAAAGGTACATTTTAACAATTAATGATACCCCGTCCCATGAATAATAATAGTTGAAAATATAATGGAAAATTAGAAGCAGCATAAGAGTAAATGAGTACGGCATCATACGTTTAAATTGAAGAACAGTATATTTAAAATACATCATCAGCCTTTTGAAAAATTATAAATCTTTTTTTTCCAGAATAATCGTTTTTCACATAACCTGTAAACCCTTTTTTTAGAGCGTGGTCGAAAAGTTTTTCCGCGAATTCGGGGTTAGTTTCTAACATTAACAATCCCCCGTGTTTAAGATAGTTCAGCGACTCATCGATAATACTCATGGTTAATGCTGATCCATCACTATCGGAAAATAATGCTAATGAAGGTTCATAGGCTACTTCTGCGGTCATCAAATGTTTTTCGTTAATGCCGATATAGGGGGGATTACTAATTATACAATCATACTTTACTTTAGGAATAGTCCCGAACAGATCGCCGTGTATAAATGTTATGCCGCTGTCTACAAGATTGTCCGCGTTAGCTTTGGCGACAGCGAGTGCTTGCTCAGAAATGTCTGACGCGTGCACGGTCAAATCCTTTCGATAATATTTCAGTGAAACAGCAATCGCTCCAGAACCGGTACATAGATCAAGCACAAGACCATTCTGTGGAATAGATTGAACTGCCAATTCCGCAAGCTCTTCAGTCTCAGGGCGAGGTATCAACACCGAGCTGTTTACAAATAGTTGAAGTGAGTAAAATTCTTTAGTGCCGATTATATAGGCAACGGGCTCATTCAGCATTCGCCTGTCAATTAATTTACTGAGTGATTCAGATTCCGCATCGCTTAAAAAGTAATCATCCATTATGGGAAGCCGAGAACGATCAACTTTCAGAAAATGTGATGTAATCACCTCGACATCCAGCATCGGCATCAAGAATCCGCTGTTTGACAACCTCAAAGACGATTCACGAATAAAATCCCGAAGAAGCATCATCTATATTCCGGATTTCAGCATCGTCTCTATTTCATTTTCCTTCAGCGGAATAATAACGTCATCTAAAGCGCCTTCAAGAATGGTTTCGAGATTATACAGCGTCAGCCCTATTCTGTGATCTGTTAGACGCGACTGTGGGAAATTATATGTGCGAATCCGCTCGCTTCTGTCGCCTGAACCAACCTGCGCTTTTCTGATCGCCGCCTCTTCCTGCTGTTTAGTCTTAATTTCCGCTTCATACAAACGTGCTCTCAAAACCTTCAACGCTTTTACGCGATTCTTAATTTGCGATTTTTCATCCTGGCAGGACACGACAAGCCCGGTAGGGATATGGGTAATTCTAACTGCGGAATCTGTAGTGTTGACATGCTGTCCGCCGCTTCCCGATGAGCGGAACACGTCAATCCTGAGATCTTCAGTGCGGATATCCACATCTTTTTCTTCCACTTCCGGCATAACGGCTACTGTAACAGCAGAGGTGTGTATCCGGCCGCCTGCCTCTGTTAGCGGAATGCGTTGAACACGATGAGTGCCGGACTCAAATTTTAGAGCGTCGAAAACATCATGCCCGCTTATCGAAAATATTATTTCTTTCAGACCGCCGATTTCGGTTTGATTTTTATCAATAAGCTCAATTTTCCAGCCCTTTAAATCGGAAAACCTTGTGTACATTCTATAAAGATTTGAAACGAACAGCGCCGCTTCTTCGCCGCCTGTACCAGCTCGAATTTCCATTATTACATTTTTTCCGGAATTAGGATCTTTAGGCAAAAGCATCATCATTAATTCTTTTTCCAGAGCGGCAATATTTTTCGATAACTGTTCAACTTCCTCATGAAGCATTTCCCGCATTTGGGAATCTTTTTCGCTGTTCAGCATTTCCTTGGAATCCGCAAGTTCCTTCATTGATTGCTTAAAAAGTTCAAATTTTTTGACAATCGGTTCAAGCCGACTTCTTTCTTTATTAAGTTTATTATAAATTTCCTGATTAGATATTACATCAGGTATAGACATTTCAGCTTCAATATCAGCATATTTCTTTTCAAGCAATAACAGCTTGTGTTCCATTATGTTTCTCCAGTAAAATATTTTGCTCCCGAGAGGATTCGAACCTCCGGCACATAGTTTAGGAAACTACCGCTCTATCCACCTGAGCTACGGGAGCATGTTGTTAGTGAGTATCAATCATTTGATTTCTGCGGGACTTAATCAACCTTTGAAAATCCAGTATGTTTTTGACAACTATTTTATTTGAATAAGTTTCTATTTTCCCAAGATTGCTCAAATGCGTAAGAGCCTTTTCTGTATCGTCAATCGGCATACCGCCCCAATTTGAAATGTCTGTCGCGGTAATACCTAATGTAACCCTGTTTAGAACATCCGTTTGGGGATTCTGCTCCCAAAGCATACACATGACATCCATCGCCTTAATAACCGGATCGTTTAATAAAAGTATCATAAGCCGCCGCTTCGCGTCATAAATTCGTTTAGAAAATATTACAAGCAGACGATAAGCGAGCTGGGGATTACCCTCCAGTAAAGTATCAAAGTTATCCCGATGAAATTTCAGCATTCTTACTTTATCAATCGCTATCGCACTTGCCGATCGGGGTTCAGCCTCAAGAATAGCCATTTCACCAAAAAAATCTCCAGCTGTCAAGATATCAAGATTTTTCTCTCTATTATTAATGATTTTTACTATTCTAACCTTTCCGGAATGGATAAGGTAGAATTCATTGCCGGGTTCATATTCGGCAAAAATTATTTCGTTTGGAGAAAATTCAACGCCGAACTTATCGAAAAATCTGTCATCAAGCATCATAATAATTCTCCGTCAAATATTCAATTCTTTAAGAAGCTTAATAGCTTCCTGTGTTAAATCGTCTCTAGGCGGCATGTTCATTACTTTTTTATAATAAGCTTCAGCTTTATCAAACACTTTTGCTTTCTGATACGTCTTACCCATCAGAAGTACCGCTTTTTTCAAATTATCAGATTTCGGATATTTTTTGATGTATCCGGTTAATACGCTCAAGGATTCCTTAAATTTTCCAGAATCAACATAGCAATCGGACAGTTCAAGATGAGCTTTTTCAAAAATGTCCGTCGCTTCAATTTCTACAGAAGGATCGTCAACAAGCTCCTGCAGCATGGATATCGCTTTTGTAAAATCGCCGCTGCCTTTAAAAGCGACTGCTCTGCCGAATCTTTGCGAAGGATCTTCAACAAGTCCGATATTGCCGTCTGAGGAATCCGACAGGAAATTATCCATTTCATCAGTAAGCTCTGTCGAGGCGGCAGAATCAACGGAATCGTCCATGTCAAAATCTGTAAGATCTTCTTGTGGAGAAGAATCATCAGGAAAATCTGGAAAATCGCCACCGGCAGAGGGCTCTTCCGCGTCACCAAAACTAAAATTCTCAGCAACGGGCTGTTTAGAGGCTGCCGGTACCGTGAAAGCTTTTTCAGGGGAAGAGAAATTACCAGTCTCAATATCTTTGATTCTTTTCATCGCCTGCTGAGCGAATTTACCATCAGGATAATATGTCATATATTTTTTAAAAACATATAACGATTGCTGATAAGAAGCGTTATTAAAATAGAATTCACCGATTTTAAACAACTCAATTGTAGGATCAACAGCGTTGGTTTCCCCAAGGACTTCACGAACAGCTTTTCCAATACGCCGAAGCTGACTGCTGAAAACCGACAGCATCTTTTTAACAACCTTTACATTCCCCATAACAAGCTTTTCAAAATCCGCGACAGAAAGCACCAGTACAAGAGTTTCACCGACAGTTTGAGCGGTTTCCTCCCTTGGATATCTGCCTATAGCTGATTTTACACCGAAAAACTCACCGGCTCTAACTTCCTCTTTCTGTTCTTCACCAGTTTCAATTTTAGTATAGGTCAGCATTACTTTTCCGGATTTCAAGATGTAAACACTTTCGCTTTTATCGCCTTCAAAAAATACAATAGAGCCGGACTTATATTTTCTTGTCAATATTCCGCTGCGGTTAATATCTGCCATTTCTTAATCCTTAAATAAATTCTAACAGGATTCTGAAAAATCATTATCATGAAGTTTTTCAGGAAACTGCTGATAGACTAAATATCTAAATCTACCGGTAAAAAATCCAGTTTTTTATTATATCCTATAGCTTTATTAATTCTTTTTAAAAGACCTTTAAGGTCTCCTATAATTATTTTATCGGCACCGGCAATGTTAACGCGCTGATATTTTACCTGCAAAGAATCAAAAATTCCAGAATACTCGGAATCACCATAAACAGGAATACCTTCAATAACGACAAGTTTAATATCTTCAAGCTCCGCTGAAACTACAGAATCGTATGGATCGGACTCTTTATGCCGAACAACAGTAAAATCGGCAAGCTTGTTTTTTGAAATAGTGCCATTATCGAACAATCGAAAAGCTTTAGCGGGATTCTCGGTAATCATTTTAACGATCATTTTTGACGGCAGAGAATCTTTGTAGAAATCTTTGTAGAAATCACGGTCAAATTTCATTTCATATAGAAGATTCAGCCCGCCGGACATTGGGGAATCTGTACCAATACAAACATTAACCTTTTTATCGATCATATATTTTATATCGGCGGTTCTATTATACATATACATATTGGAGTCTGCACACCAGACAACTGAGGCGTTTTTTTCCTTAATTTTATCAATATCTTTATGGCTGAACGCGATTCCATGAACCAAAACTGAATGATCACCTAAACCATGTTTTTTGTCGAGAGTTTCAAGATCGCGGACAGTTTCTTCATCAAAACCTTCAGCAATGTGGGTAATAAAGGGAATATCATTATCAAGAGCAAGCTTATATTCTTCTTCAACACCGGAACCCCAGTTTAACGCGAAAGACGCGATGGAATGTGCCAACGCGAAATCGGAAATCACCTTAGTAGGCATAATATCTAAAAAAGGATCCTGAACAAAATGGGGTATGTGATCCTGAACGCTGGTACAACCGGAGACAAGATTCCTATAACCTCCGAGAAGATACAGATCTCGGTTAAGAATCTGCTGCCTTTCCTCATAGGCTGGAGCACTTTTAAGATCATTGTCCCATGGAAGCCAATTAGTATAAGGACGGCCGTCACCGACTTTCGGCAGGTATGTGCCAAGCAGGTGATCGTGAGAATTTATAAATCCGGGGCAAAGGACTCCATCAGGGATTGAAAGGTTGATGCCGTTTTTAAGAGGTGCGGTCTGAATATCCTCAATATAGCCGTCAAGACCTATGTGAATTGATTTGTTTTTCAGTGCGTCGTTTGGTGATAAAACTACTGCACTTTCGATTGACCATTTTTTCATTTGACTACCCTTACTAACACTTTATCATACTGCGGGATACCCAGTAAGTGATTTTACAAGTAATTATAACATTCGCAAAACGAACAATAGCGTCAAGAAAAAAATTAAATAGCCGTCCCGAAAGACTCTAAATTGTTTTTTAATAAAGTAATTTTCTTCAAACTTCCGACATCGGAAGGGGAAAGATTATCGGTGATAATTTTAATATAATTATCTGATAATCCATAAACGCCGGTATTCTTTTTGTGTTCAATAACACATGAAAGCTGTTTATTAATAAAACGATTCCTGAAATTTAGCGACAACTCGGTAGACAAAGTTTTTAACAATTCATATCTGGTTTTAATTTCATGTTTGTCGGGATCATCAGGCATATCAGCCGAGACGGTTCCCTGACGTGCGGAATACGAAAACTGATGAATGTATGAAAAAGCTGAACATTTCGCCACATTGCAGCTATCCGAAAAGTCAATAACCGATTCTGTCGGAAAACCGACAATGATATCCGAACCAATGGCAATTTCAGGAAACCTGTTTTTAATATTGTCAACAACGTGAAGAAATTGCACGGAATTATAAGGTCTGGACATTATCGAAAGAATCCTGTCGGAACCTGACTGCAAAGGAAGATGTATATGACTGCAAACCTTGTCGTTAGAATATACGTCGATTAATTTGTCTGATAAGTGCAATGGCTCAATTGAGGTGATTCTCAAACGAAAATTACCAGGTAAAGCAGCAATAGCGGCGGCAAGGTCAGCGAGATCATAATCATCAAAACAATATTTGCCGATAGTAATACCTGTAAGAACAAGTTCAGGAATATTATTATCGATTAGAAACTTAGCTTCGTCAATAATCTCAAAGAAATTTCTGCTGCGGGGCAAACCGCGGACTGATGGAACAATGCAGTATGAACACTTACCGTCACAGCCGTCCTGAATTTTCAGAAAAGCCCGCGTGCGGTTTTTTGGAAGGGGCGGAAGAGAAGATGACCCGCTTTTAAGAATGTCGGTAATTAGAAGCTCCTTCTCATCATTACTGTAAACAGAAAGAATTTCAGGCTGATTCAATAAACGTTCGCGATAGGCGTTAACAGCACAGCCGGTGACAATAACCTTGCCGGACAAGGAAGACTTAGCCCCCTGCTTAACAAAAATTTTCCACTTTTTATCACTTCTGTCAGTAACAGTGCAGGTATTGATGATGACAATATCTGCGACAGAACCGAATTTTACAAACGAATGACCGCCAGCAATTAAACGATCCATGATTACATTGGATTCATATTGATTAAGCTTGCAGCCTAAAGTTTTTATCGAAAATTTCAACACAAAAGATCCTTAAATATTTACAAAAATTACCCGCGAAAAGTATCTTACCGAACAATCTTCAACTGAACTATATCAAAGTTAACTGTGTCCTTAAGGGCGCAGTTTATTTTGTCATATATGTCCGAACCATGTTAATAAAAAGAACATCCGATAAAAAATCCTTATTAAGAAGATCGTCCAAAGAATATGAAACAGCGGAATTATCATCGATCATAATATTTAAATAACGTACAAACTGAAACTCCTCATCGGTAAGAGAATCAATGTCGTCGCTCTCTTTAAGTTTTCGCAGAATTTCTTTTTTATAATTGGAGCTTTTCTCTTTATCAGATTTTTCAATAATCTCAGATTTTTTATTATCAATTTTCGTTTTAACTTTTTCAACGGTTTTAGAAATTTTAGCAGACTTCTTTTCAAGGAGAACAAAATATAATAACCCGAAAATCAATCCTCCCAAATGTCCGATATGACTAATATTTCCACCACCCTTAAATTCGCCGTATAATTCCCAAACCGCGAAAATAGCTATCATGTATTTTGCCTTAATTGGTAAAATAAACATAAGAAGAATTTCAGCGTCCGGGAAAAGCATCGCAAAAGCAAGAAACACGCCGAAAATCGCGCCAGACGCACCAATAGTGATAGTAAACATTGACTGACCACCCGCGATAAATCCGATGCCGAAAATTAACAAACCGGCACCGACACCGCAGAAAATGTAGTACAAAATAAATTTGAGCTTACCCCATTCCTCCTCGATAGGAAGACCGAAAGCCACAAGAATATACATATTGATAATTAAATGCATCGGGCTGCCGTGCAGAAACATGTAAGTAAACAACTGCCAGATACTTTTTTCAGTGACGATGCTCATAGGTATCAGAGCGAAATATCCCAAAAGAAAATCACTGAAAATATACTGAAGTAAAAAGATCGCGGCATTAATGATCGCTATCTGGATAACCGCGTAAGATATCATTGATTTGGTTCTCATAAACATTCCTTAAAGTCGGCAACAAATTTCCGCATCACCGACGAATTATTCCGCCTTTTCATGATGATTAATACTTCCAGAAAAATCATCAGACTGATTACGTTATTTATGTTACTATGGTGTTATTGAGCAAGTAAAATTTTCCCAAAAAGTACTAACAAAACGTCTCTGGCACCATTAAATATGAGTTTTTTACGGACATGAGGAAGTTTTTCAAATTTTCGGTGTCGTTTTTGCTGGCAAAAGCTATCAATCTTTTTTTTGACACAATCCTTTCCGAAGTCAAAGAAGAGAGTGTAAAAAAGATTTTGCGTAACTATGCCGTTTTTGCGTAACTTTGCGGATTTTGCGTAACTATGCAGATTTTGCGTAACTATGCGGGTTTTGCGTAACTATGCGGTTTTTGCGTAACTTTGCGGATTTTGCGTAACTATGCGGATTTTGCGTAACTATGCGGGTTTTGCGTAACTATGCGGATTTTGCGTAACTATGCAGAATTCTGCATAGTTACGCAGATTGGACTTAGTTATTCTACATTTTCTTAAACTAAAACTTTAATCCTGAGTTCTTTTCAAATTATAAACTTTGTCAATAATAAACTCTTCTTCGCCATGCTGCACTGTCATTTTCAAAGTCATTTTTAACTTATCCGATTTAATTTTATCAGCGTCATATACATACCAGATAAATCGATAACAATTAGATGAAAATTTTTCATTACATTTATTTATGCAATTATTTTCAAAAAGTAATAATATTTCATCTGCGACAGTTTTTTTTGGACTTTCAACTGAAGAATCATAATTAATATCAATTCTTTTATACGGTATCAAATTATCATTTGAATATATTTTCAGTTCTATATTATTTATTATGAAATCTTTTTCGTATGACTTATTATAAATTGCTAATTGCATTAGAAAAGAATTTTTCCATTTGTAATCTTCAATTTGCCACAATTCGTTTATCCCTGCGGGATCGAATAAATATTCAATTACTATCTTACTATCCTTGTTAAAGGATATCGTAGTTGTTCCTTTACCTTTTTCATCAAGATAATAACTGTATTCAGAACACCCGAGAAATAATATACTTATAACTATTAAACTTTTGAACAGTCTTATAAAGAAAATTTTCATATCAACCTCATAATTTATATAATAAAATATTTTTCAAATATTTAAAATATCATAATATAAACTATAATTTTCAAAATGAAACTTACATTTTCTTTCTTACCTTCCTCTTGTCTCTCACTAAATGATATTAGCTAAAGCGTTTTTCCCAATCCACTCCATTTATAAAACTCTCAAATAATATCCGCGACGCTATAAAATCAATAACGGATAAAGAGGCAATTATGCCGATGCAGGAACCAAAACTTTATAAGCAGCACATCTCACCAAAGCAAAAATAGCCATTGCTAAAATTGTACTCATAATCTTTAAGGTAATATTTTGCAATCAATTTCCCAGTTTCCATGATCAGTATCATCTTTAGCTTCCTTCATCGCATCCGTAATTCCTGGATCATTTCTTGCTCAAAGATTGTAGTAAAAGAAAGTATTTCAAAGAAAATCAGCAAGGGTGGTTACTAATGTAGTGAAACAGTCTTTCCGGTGCATCGCGGTGTCCTTTTGTTGTTATGAGTCTAATCTTAGTCTACGGCAGTCGGTGTACCGATTGCCTAATCCCAGCCCCTGTCTGCCCTGTCTGCCGACAGGCAGGCGACAGGCAGGCGACTGCTACGCAGTGACGCGGGCTGGCTTGGTTTTGCGTAACTATGCGGAATTCTGCGTAGTTACGCGGAACTTGTTATAATACTATTGAGGTTCCTCATAATATTTCTTTACTGGAACACTGCCTTCCTTTAAATACTCCACATCATCGTAAGTGAACTTAATTCTATAGTTGACAATTTTCGGCATGATTCAATAATCCACAAGTAATAATCTGTGATCTCATAAATATTCTATATGAGGCAGACACTTTCAAATATACAATACCCAAAATAGAATAGCCGTATTACATATACAACTTCTGCTATGGAGACTATAGAAAATATGAAATTTAATTTCAAGAATTCTCTAGAAATTTTTATTTATGGATGGAAGCAATATCCATTGTTAAGACAAATAGCATATATTCTATTAGCTATTAGTTTGATTTATATATTAGTTGTTAGTGTTTACATAGGAATTGTTGCTACGATTTCGAGTTCGGAAAAGTTGGATTTATTAGTTCCTGTATTATTTTTATTTTCTACTTTTTTTCTAACATTAGTAATAGATGCAATTAAAGAAAGGACAACTATTGATAAAACTAATTATCCTATTGACTTTGATAAAGAACCTGTTAGTTTTATAATAACAGTTATACTTTATTTTATTTGTAGTCTCTTTATGGTATTGGGTATTATTGCATATTACATTGATGGTTGATAAAATTGTTTTTTTGGTTCAATGTAAAATATTTGTATTAAATGTTTAATTAATTACAAAGATGTAATAGTAATATATTATGCGCACCCTAATAATCAATTGTTTCACATATTTTGACTCATAAAAGGAACCTCTGAAAATTACTTCAATAATTTTAGAAGTTCCTTTTATAATAGTATTTTTGAAATATTTTATATGGCCTCGACATTTTCTTTTATTAACGAGTATTTCCATCATCTCTAGAATTCGATTTTTCATTTTCAACTGAATCCTAGTTTGTTGATGAATATTGTGGTATTTGCTATTTGGTATCTCCCGTCAATGCTCGGTTACAATGTTTGTATATCCTTCGAGATCAGTTAATAACCCTTCGGCAATTTCTTTTGATGATTTTTCGCCATGCTTAATAACCGATTCTGATATGCAGGCTTCATCAAACATTACACCTTCCGCGTTTCTTGATTCGGAAATCCCGTCTGTATATAACAATAACACATCACCGGATTCCATTTTGAAGGTATCGTCCTTTATCGTGCGGCCCATCTCGAAATCGAGACCGAGCCAAACACCGTTGGTTTCGATAATGTCGGTAGTTCCGTTTTTCGCACGATAGATTATAAGATCCTGATGAAGCCCGGAAAACGCGACAGTCCCGTCATTGTCGAATCTGAACGCGGTAATTGTCATATACTTGTCTTCTTCAAGCTGCGCGACATTGTATGATATTATTGAATTAATTTTATTCAGCATTTCACTCGGACTGACAATCGGAAATCCGCGCAGTATCGTCTGTATTGCTGTTTGCGTCATCATCATTACCAGACCAGCAGGAACGCCATGCCCGGACACATCGCCGATAATCGCCCAATAAGCGTTGTCGGTTTTTATAACATCGTAGTAATCACCGCCGACATCATCAGCCGGTATCATTAATCCGTGAATTTCATAACCCTCGATAAAAGGTTTTTTCGGAAGAAGCACTGTTTGAATTTTTGCCGCAAGTTTCATTTCGCCCCAGAGAGCGTCACGCGCCTCTTTCAATTCGCGGGTTCTTTCATCGACGCGTTTTTCCAAATCCGCGTAAAGCCGCGCGTTGTCGATTGATACGGCAGCCTGCGCGGACAGCAGTTGGAGAAGCTCCAGCCTGTCTCTTGTAAAAGCTCCATTGAGCAGATTATTTTCCAGAAACAATATTGCCGATATCTTCCCCTGATTTTTAATCGCCATACACAACAGTGAATGAATTTTACCATTCTTAATATATGGGTCATCTTTGTATATCGAATCGGAATATGCGTTATCAAGGATGATGTCTGTTCCTGTACGGTTTACATAATTAATTATGCTGGGTGATACCCCTTCGTAACCGCTGACATCAATGCTTTCCAGCACCGAAATTTTTCCAGTGTCTACTACACCGCGGGCTTCTATTAAAAGGTTTTCACCGT
>CAYLTM010000019.1:6569-13034 GCA_964386495.1 uncultured Leptospirales bacterium | reverse complement strand
TTCACCGTCGGCAAGGATTAAATACCCTTTTTGAGCTCCGGCATTCTCCAGAACAATTTCCATAATCTTTTCAAGAACACGCGCAATCTGAATCTCCCCGGCTATCGCCCGCGAAGCCTTCATCGCTGACGCTAAATCCAGAGCCGTACTTTTCGACAGTGACTGGTCCGCAGGCATCTTCATTTCAGAAACACTCACAAAATCGGCGAACTCCTTTTCAATATATTTGCATACAGCATCAGCACCCCACTTGGAGAAATCTCTAATCGCCATCGCGAAATATTCTTTCGCCGGATCATGCCTGTTCATTTTTAAATAACACTGGGCTAACCGGAGAGATGCTGCCGCTGCATTGTGAATGTGTCCTGTTTTTTCTGCAGAAATTATCGCGGCTTTGTAGTTAGTTTCCGCTTCCTGAAATTTTCCGTCTATGTGATCCATCTCCGCGTTAATAATCATCGCCTTATGTGTAAAAATATTTCCTAGTGACTTGTCCCAGCTGTTCAGCTTTTTTTTCGCGGTGATTACGTGCTTCTTTAAAAGTTTTCTTTCTTTCGAATTCGCAGTTTCATAGCACTTCGCAGAAATTAATCCCGAATGATAATAATATTCCGAATCGTGTATCGTGCCTTTTAACTCGCCCTGATAAGGATCGCTCAATAATAAATATTTCCGCGCGTCCGGAAAATTTCCCAGCAGATAATTTAACCAAGCCGCTTCCGAATAATATAAATATTTTTCAACGGGGCTTCCTTTGGCGATAAGTTCCAGTCTGCTTTTTTCGCAAATTTGCGAGTTCAGTTTCAGAACATCGTACCAGCGGATATTATCCAGATAATGATTATACGCGGAATTATCATTAAGCGAGATTATGAGTTCCTTGAAACGGCTATAATCAGCATAAACATCTTCCAGATTAATTCCGGCTGATAATGAAAAATGCAGAATATTGGAAATGCAATGCCCGGCGAAAATTTTATTACCCCTGTCCATAAACAACTGATGCGCTTCTTTAAACATGGGGATTACATCTTTCTCAATAATAAACCAGTGCTTTATAAAATACGCGACAGAGAATAACGCCATTGCTCTATCAGTATTTTTTATCGTGTCGCTAAGTTTAATCGCGACATCGCCAAGCTCCTTCGCGGTTTTAAGATCACCAAGCCCGACAGCTAACACAGAACTCAATACCGACAGACCAAGCGGCGACTGAGAACAATGTCCGTGATATAATATTCCTGCCGAAGCGGATAACGCGTTATACAGGTTGAGATTTTTATCAAGGTACAAAGACGCGCTGCCGAGATTTTCTCTGGTTTTAAGCATCGATAGAATTCTTTCGTCAGTAATCATCGGCAGGTTATATAATCCCTGCACAGTAATTTTAGAGAGCTTCCATTTTAATTTGAGCGTCAGCATTATAACCGAGATTATTGAAACTTTTTTCGGAAGTTTCGCACCTAATAAAGCCAGAGCTTCACGGCCCAGGGATACCGCTTCTGTATATTTTGTTTCACTGGTCAAGAGCTGTATCTGCGTGCAGTACAACGAAGCAAGATCTACTTCATTTTTACATTTATTTTTCAGCTTATTAAAAATTTCACTCGCTTCATCGTATTTGCCGATTATATATAAACACTCAGACAGTTCATGATAAACATTATAAGTCATATCGTAGTTAATTGTCCATGACTGCTCATCAAGAAAATATGCCGCCGATTTAAAAAATGACGCGGCTGTTTCAAACGCGGAAGATCCCTTTGCTTTAAGACCGGCGGAATAATTCAATCCGGCGATTACACGCTTTTCAGATTCCGCGATAATTAATGTACGGCTAATATTGAGATGATGAACGATGTAAAATATTTTATCATTTATGGTATCATCGGAAGTTTTGTTTAACACATAATTCCCGATTTTGTAATGTAGTTTAATTTTCTCACTGTCATCCATCAACGAATAAGCAGCTTCCTGAATTCTGTCGTGATGAAACCTGTAGTAATTCCGATAAACGCCTACAAGCCCCGACGCGATGACACCATCCATGTCTTCATAAACTTTATCGATAGTAATGTCCATTGCCTCAGAAATAGTTTCGAGGTCAAAGCGGTTACCGATACAGGCGCAGGTTTTCAAAACTGTTATACAATTATCAGGCAGCTTTTTGATTTTTTGAATCATCATATCAACAACATTGTCGGTAATCTGCATCGTGGTGATCGCTTCACTGTCCCATCTGTAAGCGCCGTTGTCATCAACACCGATAAGCCCATCGTCATAAAGAGTTTTGATAAACTGCATTACGAAAAACGGATTCCCGCCGGTTTTTTTAAAAACAATTTCAGAGAGCTGTACAAGCCGGTCATCAGTTTCAGGAAAAATATTCGCGAATATAGAAAGTATATGCTTTTCGTTCAGCGATTTAACAACGATATGTTCTATACGAACTTTATTCTTTTTTATATCGTCAATAACCGCGACCAACGGATGAGTAAGACCAACCTCGTTATCCCGATACGAACCAATAACAAACAGCGAAGGAATTTCTGGATCGCTGACAATTTTCTGTATCAGTATTAAACTTGCAGCGTCTGCCCATTGAAGATCATCAAGAAATAATACCATCGGACTTTCAGGTTTCGCGAAAACATTTATAAAGTTTTTAAACACCATGAAAAACCGGTTCTGAGCTTCATCTCGGGGAAGATCCATCACCGGCGGCTGCTCTCCGACAATCTTCGCGATGTCTGGAATGATATCAATAAGAACCTTGCCGTTCGTACCCATTGCCTTTAAAAGTTCATTTCGTCTGATTTCAATAACCTCAGCCTTTTCAGATAATGTCTGCCGCAAAGAAAGCTGAATCGCCTGAATAATCGCGCTATACGGAATGTCCTTACGCATCTGGTCGTATTTACCGGAAAGGAAATGACCTCTGCGCGCGACAATGGGTTTTTGAATTTCATTGATCAGCGCGGATTTCCCGACACCAGGCTCACCGCTCACTGTTATAAATATTTTTTCGCCTCCGCAGAATTTACTGAAAGATGTCAGCAGGAGCTCCAATTCTTTTTCACGGCCGACAATTATCTGTGGAATAGTCAGCTGTTCAGGAATATCACGAAGTCCAAGTTTGAAATCCGCGATGGTATTATTTTCCGTCAGATTAATTTTGCAGAAATTCAGATCGTAGATAAGCCCCTTAGAACTCTGGTATCTTTCTTCAGCGGTTTTCGCGAGAAGCCTGTCGGTAATGAGGGAAAGTGCCGCCGGAATATTATCATTAACGACTTTTAACGATAAGGGTTTACGGGCAATATGCGAATGAATAATTTCAAGAGGATCCTCAGAGATGAACGGCGGTCTTCCGCAAAAAAGTTCATACAGAGATATTCCGAGAGAATAAAAGTCCGTACGGAAATCAACATCACGATTCATACGCCCTGTCTGTTCCGGCGAAATATATGTAAGAGTGTCTTCAATAGTTTTCGGATTATAAATCTGCAGACCCATCTTACTGGTAACCGCGGATAACCCAAAATCCGCGAGAAAGACTTTTCCTGAATTATTTTCAACAATAATATTGCTGTTGCGAACATCGCGGTGAATAAGTTTAAGAGAGTGCAGCCCCATAAGTGCTTTGGCGATTTTCAATCCTATCGAAACAGTTTTTTTTATCGAAAGTTTTTTTCCGCTCTTAATATATGACTTCAAACTCACACCGTCAACAAACTCCGAGGCGACAGCGAATACGCTTCCAGTATCAACAATTTCATACGGGGTGATTATGCCGCTGATACCGGATTCTTTTCTTATGGAAAATTCCTTCTTCAACTGTGCAGTTTCCGAAGGTGCGGGGTAATGACCTGCCAGCTCCGTTAAAAAATATTTCTTACTATCTTTATCAGCGACATAAACTCTGGTATGCTCTGTCTCATAAAAAACCTTAATCAATTTGTAATCTTTTATACTATTCATAAAATTTTTAATCCCCCCGGAAAATTTATTTATTTTTTTAAATCAAGAATCACATTATTATCCGCCGGCGGCAAATCCGTTCGCCAGCCGAGAATCAGATCCTTTTTCATCCTGAAGGCGATCCCTCCGAAAAATCCGACACCATCATTGTCAATAGCATCATCACGAGGAGGTTCATCACCCGCTAAATGTGAAAGATAAGCATCAGCAATCGGCGGGCCCAATTTTTTCCGCCCGTTTTCAGAAACGAAATATTTTACCATGTTTTCATCAGCAATATTGAGTGTCATATCGTAATATTCTTTTTTGCAGTACTCGGTAGTATCATACCATCGAACTGAGGTTTTTTCATAAGAATAGTTTTCACGATAAGTTTTTGATCCGGGGTGATTACTAATTGTCTATAAGGCAGCGGGTATGAAACAAACGATCCGGTCTCAATGTCATAAAGAGTATGGTTGAATTCTGGAAACGATTTTTCAACGATATCCTGTGCGTGGTAATGACCGCTGAAAACTACAGAGACACCATATGCGGCAAATAATCTGCTGATGTCATCAAAATTTTCGACAACAAAATTTGAATAAAATTTATTCTGACCCTTGAAATGTTCAAGAACAGCATGATGCATCGAAACCATTACAGCTTTTTTCTGACGCTTAGATTCTATTAAAATTTCTTCAATCCATTGAAGCGTTTCGGGATAAAATTTTCCGGCAGTTACAGAGTATTTATCCTTTTCATTCTCACGCCAGCTATTAGAATCCAGACATAATAACCATAAACCTTTTACAGGTTCCGCGACATAACTCAAAGAATCATCATCAGTGTACAAAGATTCCTTATAACCAAAATCAGAATATATACGAATGAAATCATCAGTGGTCACAGAGTCCGTAGTCTTAGGAGCATCCCCGGAATAATCCATAGCGAGACCATTTTGAATATCATGATTGCCGGGAATAACAAAGACAGGTTTGCCGGAATCTTCGAGAACCTTCAGGTATTTAGCAAATTCCACATGTGAAGCGTATTCGCCATCTTTGGTCATATCTCCGCTAAGAACAATGAAGTCCGCCGATAGCTGAGACATTTCATCAATCGCGTAATTAATTACCTGCTGACCGTTAACCATAAACTTTTTGTCGCTATCAAGAGAATCATAAAACAGACTGGAGTTCACACCGAGGGATTCCGGAAAAAAATGCGGATCGGTAAACACAATGATTTTTGCGGCAGGATAACTATGTTTTTCAAGCAGCAGGTTTTTCAACGAATCATCAGATTGATATTTAAAAACAGGTTTGTCGGTTTTTGAACAATAAGTCAACGGCAGAGTAACAAGCAGCAGCAACGCAGATAATTTTATCATGAAAGCCTCCATTTTGTGAATGATAGACTGTGATTCATCCAATCCAGCAAGTCAAATGTTTTTTGACAATTAATAATCCCCCCTGCGAAATAGTTATGTTCTTAATAGGTCTCTGACACCTTTTAACTGTGAAAATAATCACAACTTTGGCAAATCTGCATAGTTACGCAAAATTTGCATAACTTTGCAAAAATCTGCTCTGGCACCATTTATTATGTGCTCTGACACCATTTTTTAGTAATTCATTATTGACAGAATTTATTAATTTCAACAAATTGATACCAACTTATAAAAAAGGAGTTCTTATGAAAAAAATATTTGCATTGTTTTTTTCTGTCTTGCTGATGTTTGCATTTTCCTGTTCAAAAAACAGTGATGTTGTAAAAAAAGGCGACAAAATTAAAATTGGTTTTATGGGACCAATGACTGGCGACGCATCCAATTATGGAAAACTTATGAGCCAGGCTGTAAAAATTGCTGTAGAGGAAAAAAATGCCACTGGTGGAATCGATGGTCACGAAATTGAATTGATCGTAGAGGATGATGAAGGTAAGGTTGAGAAAGCTAACCCTGCTATTGAAAAACTCGCGAGCGTAGACAAGGTTTACGGTTTTGTGGGTCCGGTATTCAGCTCTTGCGGTTTAGCGGTAGCACCGAAAGCACAGGCTGCTAAAATAGTAATGATTTCTCCGTCATCTACACATAAAGATCTTACTTCCAAAGGAAATTTTATTTTTAGAAATGTTCTAAGCGATCAGTTACAGGCGATCGTTTTCGCGAAATTTGTAAAAACTGTAATGGGCGTAAATTCTGTTGCGGTAATTTATTTAAAAAATGATTATAGCCAGGGTCTTGCTGAAGATTTCAAAAAACAGTTTGAAAAAGACGGCGGTAAAATTACAGCTATGGAATCCGGTCTACAGGGCGACAAGGATTTCAAAACTCAGCTGACAAAAATTAAAGGCACAAACCCTGAAGCGTTGTACATGCCTTGCTATACAGCAGAAATGGCGCAGATCCTTGAACAGGCTAAACAGCTTGGTCTTAACGTGAAAATTATCAGCAGCGACGGATACTCTAGTCCTGAAATTTTTACCCTTGCTAAAGATCTA
>CAYLTM010000019.1:4171-6559 GCA_964386495.1 uncultured Leptospirales bacterium | reverse complement strand
AAGATCTAGCTAATGGTGTAATTTTCGCGAATTCCGCGGAAGACACTGGTTCAAAGAATGATATAAGAAGTTCATTCGAAGCAAAATATCTAAAAAAATGGGGCGAAAAACCGGATGCTTTCAGTTTGAATTCTTATGACGCGGCAAATATGATTATTAATGCGGTTGAGAAATCTTATCTTTTAGCAAAAAAAGATGGTGTTGAAGAAGTTGCCATCAGCAGAGATCAGATAAGAGAAATTGTTGCCGGAACAGAAAACTATGAAGGAGTTTCGGGAAATATCACCTTCATGAAAAACTCTGGTGACGCGATTAAAAATGTTGGAATATTCATCGCTGACAAGAATGAGTTTAAACAGCTCGCTGTTTACAAAATTGCAAATGATGAATTATTGGAAATAAAATAATTCTTCGGGATTACTTTTGATTTCTGAAATTATAAAAATGAAAGACTTCATCCCTGCTTTGTGCGTGGGGATGAAGATTCTGCATTATAGTTCTTTTCGAGTTTATACAAATATTTACCATGACTTAAGTAATGGGCACCTCTTCATAATAAGCCTAATAGCACGGGTAGGAAAATCAAAATGGTAACAAAATTCGCAACAGCAGAAAGAAAATCATCCACCGACATTAATAATGAATATTCATTTTTCCAAACCGATGAATTACTAAATAATGTATTAAACTCGGTATCGGGTATTGCAGCAATTATTAATCAGGAAAGGCAGATAATTTTTGCCAATAAGACATTTTTGGACATGCTTGGCGAAGATTCTATTGGAACAATTCTTGGAAAAAGACCAGGTGAAGTTATTTCCTGTGTGCATTCTCATGAGGAAGAAGGCGGTTGCGGAACAGCAGAGGCTTGTCAATATTGCGGCGCGGTTTCGACTATTCTTCAATGCCAAAAAACTAATCAATCTACAACAAAAGACGCAAGAATAACATCTATTGTAAATGGTGATCCTGTTTCGTGGGATCTTCGCATTAGCGCGTCACCCATAATTGTAAGCGGGCAAAAATTCATTGTCGTAACTTTTCAGGACATCAGTAATGAAAACCGCAGAAAAGGTTTAGAGCGTATCTTCTTTCATGATATCATCAATATTGCGGGCGGACTTAAAGGTATTTTGTCATTTATTAATGATGTCGGAAATCCTGAAGAACAACGCAATCTCATAAGACTTTCAGAACTTACTTCAAGTCAATTATTTGATGAAATTATGTCATACAAACAACTTACTATGGCGGAAAATAATGATCTGCAGTTAACTATTGTCAAGGTTAGTTCGATACAGGAATTAAATGAGGCTGTCAGCAAAATTAGTTTCCATGATGTCGCAAAAAATAAAATCATCACTGTTGATGAAAATTCAAAACTTATGGACTTTTTTACAGATCGTGTTCTTTTGCAGCGTGTAATAATCAACATGCTGAAAAATGCTTTGGAATCCACACCGGAAGGCGGAATTGTTAAAGTTGGTATTGATATTATTGATAAGACAGTTATATACTGGATACACAATGACATTTTCATTAATAATGAAATTCAGGCGCAATTATTTCAAAGATCTTTTTCGACTAAAGGCAGAAGCCGTGGACTTGGCACCTACAGCATGAAATTGTTAGGTGAAAAATATCTAAAGGGGCAAGTAAGTTTTGTTTCATCAGAATCTGATGGCACAACTTTTTTCCTGAAAATTCCTACCATAAATATTTAATACCCCCAACTTCCGAAGGAGGCATTTATCTTTAATGATAAATATTCCACCCTCGCTAACAAGCCCCCAGTTGGGAATAATTGCTTGAAAAATAATCAACAATTACAAACCCTGTCCTAATAAATTTTTAGACAGGTGATTTATGGATATATATAAAATTAAGGGTGGAAAAAAGCTAAAGGGAGAAGTGGAAATCTCCGGAGCAAAAAACGCCGCTCTACCGATTATCGTTGCAAGTCTACTCGCTGAAGGCGAAACTGTTCTGCACAATGTTCCCGATTTAAAAGACATTCAAACTATTATAAAAGTTATCGAATATCTCGGTGCTAAGACAGAATTTAATACAGAAAAAAATATATTAAAAATTCAGGTTGGAAAGATTGTCAACGCTGAAGTGCCGTACGATCTTGTTAAAACTATGCGTGCATCAATTTATGTCATGGGTCCTTTACTGGCGAGAATCGGTGAAGCAGATGTGTCAATGCCCGGCGGATGCGCTATCGGAGAAAGACCTGTAGATATTCATCTCGCCGGCTTTGCCGCGTTGGGCGCGGAAATCATCCTAGAACATGGTTTCGTAAAAGCCTGCTCGAAGAAATTGAAAGGTGCGACTTTTAATATGCCGAAAGTTTCGGTGGGAGCGACCGCGAATCTTATGATGTGC
>CAYLTM010000019.1:0-4161 GCA_964386495.1 uncultured Leptospirales bacterium | reverse complement strand
CGCTGTTCTAGTTCAGGGAAAGACAATTCTGGAAAACTGTGCAATGGAGCCGGATGTCGTAGATCTTGCGAAGTTTCTGATAAAAATGGGCGCGAAAATCAGCGGGCATGGCACTGAACGCATCGAAATTGAAGGTGTTGCAAAACTTAAACCTGTTACATATAGCATAATGCCGGACAGAATCGAGGCCGGTACATATCTCATCGCTGGTGCAGCAACTAGAGGATCAGTTACTGTCAGGAAAGTTGTGCCCGAACATTTTGGAGCATTGTCGATTACGCTGCGGGAAATGGGTTTTCTTATTACCGAGGGAAAAGACTTTGTGACGGTTTCTGCCGGGAAAAAAGTTCAGGGTGTCATGATTGAGACTCAGCCGTTTCCCGGATTCCCGACGGATCTTCAGGCGCCATTAATGTCGCTAATGACGACTCTACCCGGCATCAGCGTAATCATCGAAACAATTTTTGAAAATCGTTATACACATATCGCAGAATTAAAAAGACTCGGCGCAGAAATAATCACCGAAGGAAAGTCTGCCATTATTAAGGGGCCAAAGAAACTTCTCGGGGCGCCGGTAATGATGTCGGATCTTCGAGCGGGTGCTTCATTAATTGTCGCTGGACTTATTTCTGAAGGCGAAACAGAAATCCGGAGAATCTATCATTCGGATAGAGGGTATGAAAAACTTCCAACGAAACTTAAATCGCTTGGTGCCGTGATTACTAGAGAAGCCGGAAAAGGCTGATAGGTATAAGTTTACTAACTGTTTAATTCAATTATTCAGATACATGTCCTTGATAATCTTTAGACGATCTGGTGGTTGCTCTCGTATCATGGGCTGGTAAACGATATCGGTTTTTCCGATCTCAGAAATTGTTATTGTAAAAGGTTGATTCAGTTTTTGAGTTAGATGATAGAATGTTATCGTATCAGCAAAATCTTCTGCCCAGTTCTTTGCGGAATATGCAGAATTTACAGGGGTTTGTGATAACTTTTCATATAATGAAGAAATTTGAGAGGCATCAATTGCCGCAGGGTAAAGCCCGTAGGCATGAATATTTTTACTTTCAGTTATTCCAGTTTTACTATTCATAACATCATAGGATTCCCATATATCTTTTACGAAAGGAGTCATGTCGCCTGAAAGTCCTTGTGCTTTAGCAAAATGTGGTTCAACAAAAGGTGTCCGAGTATCAACATAATCAACAATATGCGATGTTTCATGCAGCAATAAATACATTAGGGCAGTGTATTTATTGCCACAATTAACTTTTACTTGCACATCAAGACTTTTTCTAAATATTGAGTTTTCACGATTTGTGATCCACTCTGACATTCCTGTAGTGAGGACTGATGGATTAATATAAAGTATCGTATATACTTTTCGATCTTCTGATAAAACAAAATCTACCATACCAGCACCAATGAAGTTTTTTACAAAATAAATACGCACAAGTGATGACAGCATTACTTGTCTATTAACAGGAGGAATTATTTCACAGTATTCCATAAACATCTTCAACTCATTGTCGGTCGGCATGTATGATTGATAATCATTTCTTTTATCAAATTGCATAAGAAGTTTGAGAGCTGATTCAGGAATTATCTGAATTCGAGATTCTAATGTTGATGCGGAGTCAAACCTATAGTTTGTAATATTATGATAACCATCATTAAGCAGACTATTACGAATTTCTAGCGATCCACATGATAGCATATTTCCAATTATGAGATAAATAATACATACTGTTATATTTTTCATGATCATGTTAACACCATCTTCTTTTTATAGATAACAAGTTGTTCTATCACCTAACTATCCCGACGTTACACCGAGACTGTCATTGTTCATGGAGTTATCACCGCTATTTTTGCACAAAGATCGTAAAGTTCGCAAAGATTTTCCGACATCTTACATTTTCCGCTTAGCGTTCTCTGCGTACTTTGCGAGAAACATTATGCTGACGCATTTCCATTCTATCATAAACACCAAAAGTCTTGTCACGGTATTGCCTATGATACGATATGGGCGAAAAAATCAAAAATCTTATTAATAAGCTTTTTGATTATATTCCTTGCCGTTGATCTTGAATTTTCCAGTAAAAGCAAAACCATTTGCGGCGTTGGGATTTTGTATAATCTTGCTTTTTGCGTAGTATGTGTAATCTTCATTACCATATTGCACTTTCAAATCCATGACAACATCCATATCAAAAGGTTTTAAACCATGAATAATCATCTCAATGCTGCCGCTGTTTATTACAGTTTTTTTCAAAGCGATTCCATTGCTGTAACCCCACGGGAAATCATAGTCGGTACAATTAAAATCTTTATATGTGAGTTTCAGCGTATAATCTGCACATTTTTCAACATTTAACCTTTTGTCAGAAAAAAGATTTCCTGAAGGCAAAGCCTTAACCATATCCATAATTTGAGGATTCGTAATCTGCGGATTAAACAATAAAGCGTTTGGAGTAATTTCCCGAATATCCTCTCTGGCATTTGTTAATACACCCATCGAATTATTATAAGTTTCTCCAACCGCTAGCGATATTTCATTAGCGAAATCTGAAGTAATCTCTTCGTCACATTGGAATTCTCCCATACCCAAAAAAACAAAACAGGATATAATAATCACGGCAATCATTCGAAAATATTTTTTCATAAAAAAACGCTCCATTTTTATCGATTATTTATGCGTATAATTATTCAACAGTAAATTTCTATCGCAACCTTCAGCAAAATATTTGCAAAATAAAACACTATCAGAACAATACAGGCATTATTGAATTGATGAAACTTGTCTGACACCTGAAATATGTAAAGAATAATTGTTTTTATGAAGAGTTTTTTTCAAAGGATCATTGATGATAGTCCGACAGAAGGCTCATTTAACGCACTGTGTAATCAACAGTAATGTATGATGGAATTTTCGTAATTGATTTTATTATTTCGACAGCTTCCCTGGATTATTGTCCAGAGAAGAGTCAAAACATAGATTAATAATTGCCGGGTTTTCAGTAAGAATTAAAAGATATTTGAAACGACTGAATATGATCATTCCAAGTTCCTATGCCAAGCTGTGCCCATATTCGATTGTTGCTGAAATCAGAATCACTTTCTACAGTATTTGAAGTTCCCATTTCAGGGTTTTTATAAAGCTTTTTTGTCCAAGTTACATTTCTGTCAGCTCCAAGAAGGCCTGTCCTGAGTTTCATTTCCATTACCATCCAATAGCCATCAATTTTAGGAACCGTCAGGTATTCCATTTTATACGATGTTGTAACTTTACGAAAGTCAGAAGGGAGGTCTCTTTCCAATTTATCATTAACCCATTCGTAGCCAATCCACGTCTGTTTGTGACCAATTTTTTGAGCGTTATAAAACACATATGTGGAACCGCTGAAGTTTTTATCTTTATACAAAGTTAATCTATAAACCGCGGTGCCATATATAATATCGCCTACAGCTTTAGAAACAGCGTGCACATCTTCGTTTTCAACCTTTGCGGTATAATTTTTTAGTATTTGCTGAAAGTCGCCTTTTTCGAATTCACTGACTTGATTTTCTGTATCGAACACATATATTACATTTCCTAATCCAATCATCCATTCTCTACCGCTGGATTTTTCTGACCAATCATCTTCACTGTAAAGTTTACCTTTATAAAGATAAGCTGTATCATTTTGCTCAATGACATATTGATTAGTGGCAAATTCGTCATCAATAGCCGCAGAATCTTGATCTTCGCAGTTCATCAGTCCAAAGGTTAGCACTAAACAAATAATCGCCAAATTCCATTTGCTGTTGTCTCGAGTCACACTTTTTTTCATACAAACCTTCTCCTAAAATATTATTTTCTTTTATGAATCTTCATTGTACTGGACTGCTGATTTGGATGACACAAACACATTTAATTTACACATAACGCTTGTTATCTTTTTGAAAATTTGTCAAGAATTATTTTATAAGGTGTCAGAGACCTTTTAAAACAAAGAGCTCTGACACCATTAAATAAATGGTGTCAGAGCTCTTTCGTAAAACGCGAAAATAATTGTGCCAAAATAATGGATGCTGCAAATTGAAATAACGCCAATGATGTAATTATCTAAATGGTTGATTATGAATAAAGATGTGCGGGTGTAGAAATCATCCTGTAGA
>CAYLTM010000018.1:27019-39344 GCA_964386495.1 uncultured Leptospirales bacterium | reverse complement strand
TGGACACAATCCTCTCCGAAGTCAAAGAGATTCTGCTTAACTACGCAAACTCAGACTGGGATATTCGCAGGGATGATGTGGAAACGGGGGTGATTTGGGGTATTTATTGGATAAAACCAGAAAAAAAATACCACATAAACAATTAATTCGAAAATAATCTCTATTTGTATAATCCATTACCAATAAATAATCAAAGGGGCATCTTCCGCCCGTGTAATATTTCACTTGCTTATTGATCAACACAATACACTGTTTTTCTCTTGACATTCTTTGAAAAATAATAAAAATTTTATTACTTACAAGGGGGAAAAATATGAATAAACGAATTGCATTTTTTGGAACAAAACCTTACGACAAAAAATCTTTTGAAGAAGTGAATAGAAATTATAATTATGATATTGAATATTTTGAAACACCTCTTAATAACCAAACAGTAGAATTGGCTTATAGCTTTGATGGGGTTTGTGTTTTTGTTAATGATAAAATAGACCGTGATGTAATAAACTGTCTTTATGAGAGTAAGGTTAATGTTATAGCGTTACGCTGTGCTGGATACAACAATGTAGATTTTGAAACAGCCTTTGGTAAAATTCATGTTGTGCGGGTTCCTGCATATTCACCCTATGCTGTAGCGGAGCACGCGGTAACTCTTATGATGACGCTGAACAGGAAGACGCACAAAGCGTATAATCGTACAAGAGATGGAAACTTTTCTATTAACGGTTTTCTTGGATTTGATATGTTCGGTAAAACCGCGGCTGTCCTTGGTACAGGAAAAATCGGAAAATGTCTGATATCAATTTTGAAAGGTTTTGGAATGAACGTTTTAGCGTACGACCCGTATCCCGATAATGATTATGCCGCTAAAGAAAATATTAGATATACTACTCTTGAAGATATTTATTGTAATGCGGATATAATATCGTTACATTGCCCTTTGAATAAAGATACAGAATATATGATAGACGAACAAACAATCAGTCAAATGAAAAAAGGTGTAATGATAATTAATACAGGTCGCGGCAAACTAATAAATACTCAGGCATTAATTAATGGATTGAAATCTGGAAAAATATGTGCGGCTGGTCTTGATGTTTATGAAGAGGAAAGTGAATACTTTTTTGAAGACAAATCCGATAATTATATCGCGGATGATATTCTAGCTCGTCTATTAACATTTCCTAATGTACTGTTAACCTCTCACCAGGCTTTTTTCACAGCAGAGGCTTTAAAGAATATCGCAGAAACAACTTTGAATAATCTCGATGAATATTTTAATGAAGGTTTTCTTCAGAACGAAATCTGTTATAGGTGCAACGGCACATGCAGTAAAAAACTTGGTAAGAGATGTTTTTAGTTATTCAGGCTATCTAGGAATAATCGATAAACAGTTTAGTGTTTATTAATTACGATGCAATGTAAAACATTGAATTTCGACATGGGCGGGTTTTATATATACCGCCCATGTTATGAAATTAATTTTTAGCGGTAGCTTTATAATAGTTTTTCATCACTTCAAAGGGAACCTTGTAATCCTGTCTCGCGTTCCAAAGTATATAACCTCGTATGCCGGAATCGTGAACTGCTCGAATTTGATCTTCGACATATTTATCATAAGTCAACCCTGAATATGCAACTTTTATTTGAAATGCTTGTATGTAGGTAACGATATAAGCCTGTTTTGCTCTTTCCTTTGCTCGTACTGAAGTAACATTTACAGTATAATAAGGCTCCTTCATCATTTTCTCGCTCCATGTGTAATGGGAAGGATACGCCATTGGACATATCACGTCTACAAGTTTATCAAAGACTTCCATATTCTGACCGATGATATCATTTTTGTTTAACGGAATTCTGCCGAAAATGTCCGCAGCGATTTTCACATCATATTTTGCCAGTCTTGTTCTGGCTTGAGTAAGGAAATTCCCGATAAAAGTATATTTCTGTTCCAGTGTGATTTTCGCCGCGTTCGAATCGTGGAAGCGGATATAATCAAACTGAATTTCCCTGAAACCATTTGCTGCCGCACTCTCAGCTATCTGAAGAAGCTTTTCAATCTTTTCTTGCGGTACAGGATAAACTTTCAATCCCTGGTCAAAGCACACAACCCGTGCTACCGGATAGATGTTATTGCTGATCATTAACTGAACATTTTCTTTAGAAATTGGGCAGACGTTATTCTTTGCCGGTTGAACATCCACAACAAATACGTTTACATTGCTTTTTTTCGCCTCGCCTATGAAATATGTCAGTTTATCAACTTCCTTTCCGGAATTATACACTAAATATATTCCACGGTAAAAATCAGGTGCTGTCGATTTTGTTTGAGCCGTCAAAGTAGGCATATTGCTGAATATTAATGAAGTTACCATTAATACCATTATCAATATTGTTTTTTTCATTTTCATTTTCTCCAAAAATTTTTAGACTTTTATTTATATTATTAGTTATTAAACACAATCGGCTTATTGTTGAAATAATTTAATAAATTATGTCTCTTTAGAAAAAAGGTCATTTGAATGCAATAATTTTTTTTCCTTGATTATTGAAAACATAAAATTAAATCTGACAATAGTATTTGTATAAGCCTATAGGAGTTATTGTTTTATGAAGAAAAGACTGATGTTGTTATTTTTTGTTTTTCTGCCGAAAGCTTTTTTTTCAAGAATTTTTGGGCGGTTTGCTCAAACAAAGTTGTCTGTTATGCTTCTGATGGAATGGTTTATAAGTAATTTTAAAATCAATATGCAGGAAGCTGAAATTCCTGAAGAAGGTTTCGCGAATATGGACCAGTTTTTCACAAGACGGCTCAAACAGGGGGTTCATAAAATTGATAATTCTAAACTATCGGTTGTTTCGCCTGTTGACGCTCGCATAGACCAGTTCGGCGATATTGTCGGTACTCGAATACTTCATGTCAAGGGGGTTGATTATTATCTCTCTGAGATTCTTCCTTCGGCATTGCATCATAAATTCATCGATGGCAAATTTATTACATTGTACTTGTCACCGGCGGATTATCATCGGATCCATTCGCCTGTATCTGGAAATATTTTTGGGATGTTATATGTGCCGGGAAAATTGTTTCCTGTAATGGAGCTTCTTGTAAATGGTATTCGTGGTGTTTTTTGCAAAAATGAACGAATGATAACATATATTCAGACTAAATTCGGTAAATGTGCTGTAATAAAAGTTGGTGCGATGAATGTTGGAAAAATTTCTGTATCGTATTCTAACATTATTAGCAATAAGAAATTTTTCCGAAAAAAAACTGAAATTCTTTATAAGGATGAGATTCAGCCGGTTATCAATAAAGGTGATGAATTGGGTATTTTTCATCTTGGTTCTACAATTGTTTTGCTTTTCGAGCAGGATATGGTCGATTTTGAAAAATTTAATATTGGTCAGCGTATAAGAATGGGGCAAAAATTTGCTAATTTAAAAGTTAAAAATAACTAATAGATAATGAATAATCTTCCGAATAATACGTAAGGATTATTTTTTACGAGGGAAGAATATGAAACAAACATTATCTATACCATCCGACGCGATATCGGTTTACAATAATGCCCTTATTTTGTCGAATAGGGGATTATTTCAAAACGCTCTGGACGAATACAGAAAGGCTATAACAATATTTCCGAAATTTCTTGAAGCCTATAATAATATTGGTGAAATATATTCAAAGCTCGGTGACACAGATAAGGCTATTACAACTTATCTCCAGGCATTGTCTATCGAAAGAAATTATAAAGTTCTTCTGAATCTTGGTGTTGAATATTACAATGATGGAAAATATAAAGCGGCATTAACTCATTTTAAGGAATCTGTAACAAAAAAAGATGATTTTCTTGAAGGTCTTTTTTACGCGGGTATGGCATTTTTTAATTTGAAAGAGTATAAAGATGCCGAATACTATTTTGTAAAAGTATTGGATATTGATCTTTATCATGTACGGGTTAATTACTTATTATCTTATATCTATTATGAATGGAAGAATTATAATCAGGCTTTAGTTTGTCTTGAACGGATACTAAATATTTCTGATGATAAGGTTTTTGTTCACAAATATTATGGTTTTTGCCTTTTTCATCTCGGTCGGTATGATGATGCTGTTAAGTATTTAACTACTGCTCTGCAATCTTCACCGCAGTACGAAAAATTTAAAGGATATTTAATGTCACTAACTGTAGAAAATAAAATGAAAGAAATTGGTGATGTTAAAAAGAAAATACATGAGATGGAACAAATTATGATGTCAAATATTCAGCCATCACTTGGAGAATATACTAAACTTAGCATGTTATACATTTTTAATGGTGAATATAATAAGGCGGAAGAAATTCTTGTCGGTTATAAAAAGTCTATAGCGTAAGTGTAATCATTAAATTGATTTATATTTTGCGGGTGTAGTTTTACATGAAACTTATGTACACTATCAAGCTGTCAAAGATAACTCGACAGCCAAATTCTGTATTAGTCAATACTGTGAAGGTATGAACTTTATCGAATTGTAGAATTATCAAATTATCACAACTTTGGGAGATGGATTTGGACGACAGGAAAATAACACAACTCATTGATAATCTTGCAGGTGAAATTGAGCAGATTCTGCGAACCGCTAAAGATAATAATAAAGCTTCATATACTAGAAAAGACATAACCGCGACTGGTCTAAGTTCCGTTGATAAACTTTTAAAACTGAATTCTGAAATTAATAAAAATTTCGAATTTGTAAATTCCAATTTAGTTGTAATGATGAATAGTGTAAAAGAAAATCATGAAGCTATCAATGTTGATCTTTCCCAATTTTCGCAAATTATAAAAAATATCAATTGGGCTAGTGAGTCTATTGATAAAATAGATCTTGAGATTGTAGAACTTACTAAACTGGTAGAAGATATCAAAGGCGACACTAATCAGATATTTTCACTCGCACTGAACGCTTCAATTGTATCAAGTAAGTATTCTCAAACGTCAGGCGTTTTTGATGTTTTGGCGAATAAACTTAGTGAAATGTCGCATTTTATTAATCAGAACCTCGAAAATATTACAGCCGTTGTCCGTCCGATTACAGATGGTATTAACAAACTTACTTATAAAAACGCGCTTGTTCTTGGAGATTTTGAAAAAGGGTATGACTCTTTTAAAGAGTTTCCGGTTATCTTGAAGCGTCAAGCTGAATCTATTAATGATCTTTTAAAAAAAGCTGAAGATTCTTTCAACAAAGTCGAACTTCAGAAAAAATCGCTAATCGGTATGAATGAACAAATTAGTGCTGCTGATAAAGACGCGAGCGGTGCGATTGAAGGTTCCGGGAATGTGGCAAGAACTGCGGAACAGCTTAGAGAAAAGTTAAATTCTATTTATTCAATGAAATCTTCAGACAAGGATTATAAAAATTATTTGACATCAATAAAAAATAGTGCAGCTTCAATCTGGCAGTTCGCACAGCAGGTAAATGAAAAATCGAAAAATCAGCTTGATGTTTCATTAAAGAGTGTTGATTTCTGTGATTCATTAATAGGCGAATCGGTAAAACTTAAAGAGACAACAATTTTCTTTAATGAAAAAACAGTTGAAAATAATAATATAGCAGTTGATATTTCTAGAAAGTTAGCCAGTCTTACTACTCAAATTGATCAAATGAAAAACAATATTCATGACTCAAGCGTTACAATCATGAAATTTAATCAGGATTATAAGCAGATTGATGATATAATTCAGTTTTTAAAAAATATTTTAAAAACTATGCGGTTACTTGGTATGTATTCCCGAATCGAATCTGCTAGAGATCCTGAAAAATTTTCCGGTTTCATTACAATTTCCAATAATATTATTCAGCTTCAGGATGACATACAAAACAATATTCCTATTATTGAACAAAATATAAATCGCACTCACGATTTAATTTCAGCTGTAAATAAATTATTTGATGATATATCTTCGATATTTTATAAAATTATTGATGATTCTAATGTTATAATTGGAAAATTGGAGAATTTAAATCAGGTAACTACGAACACGGAAGAAAAGAGCCGGAAAATTTTAAGTGATTCTGGACTTATCGATAATCTGCTTACTGAGTTGAAAAAATCCATTATTAATTTAACGGAAGTTGTTAAAAAACCTATTGAAGGTAGCACGGCAAATATTAAAAGAGGGAAATCCGTTGAGAATATTTGCGGTGAAATCCTTGCTGATATCGATACCAAAATTACTTCCGCTTAATAATAATTATTGATAGATCATCAAGAAGCGGGTAAGACTTTGTATGATTATTGAAATCCTGCAAAAGAATATCCATAATTTCTTTGGTTGTTTGTTGGTTGTTCGTTTTATTTAGTGAGTCAATAATTCCTTCATAACCGAATTGTACTTTATTTTTTCCCGTTGACTCATTAAGGCAATCGCTGAAAATTATTATAAGATCATTTGTTTCAATGTTAAAAGTTTTAACTGGATATTCTTCATTGATTATTGATAATCCAAGAATGGATCCATGTGAATTAGGTTCATCATTAAACGTTAATATTTTACTGTCCGAACCTTTCTTTATAATAATATGCGGATGTGCGGCATTGATATATTCCGCTTTGGATTCAGTAAATCTTAATAAAATTGCTGTTAAATAATTGGAGTAACCATCCGTGACTGATAATAGCTCATTATTGATATTGTGAAGAATTCCTGTTAAAGATTTTCTTTTATAATGACTGCTGAAATTTCTCCAAAAAACAGGTTTTGCGAGTGCGGTTAATAAGCCGGATGATATTCCATGTCCCGAAACATCAGCAAGGGTAATTCCAATTAAATCGTTTGTGTTCTTATCAATATAAAAATCGTAAAAATCACCCGAAACAGATGCGTAGGGTTTATATTCAAAAGCTATGTCGAAATTAGAAGTGATCGGAGGCTCATTAAACAGTAAACTTTTTTGAACTTTTTCAGCCATCATAATATCTCTTCTATATATTACTGCTGTTTCCTCGAGTTTCCTGTTTAATTCCTCAAGAACAAGTTTTTGCCCCTCTAGTTCAAATAATAAAGACAGGGATTTCCCGTGTTCCGATTCAAGCTGCTCTATGATTTCTAGAAGCAGAGTTTTTTCCCATTCACGGATTATTATCTTATTTAAATGTGAGCCCTGTTCCATTTCTAAAACATCAGCAGTGTCAGGACAATTATTATTATATAAACTCATAAAGCATCTGTAATTAAATGCCGAGATTGTTCAATAAAAAATTATTAAATTTACAAAAAAATAAATTTATGATATTAATATTATTGTTTATGCTTGACAAAAAAAATACGATAGATTTAAAGTAAGGTCGAATGCTTTATGGTGTAATTTTTGTTCTGTGCTTATAATAGTTTACATGGAGGTGGTTTAGGTTATGAGTAATGAAGTTTCGATTAATATTTCAATTAAACCGACTTGGAGCCTAGTTAAGGAAATTCAGGCAAAAGCTGAGGCTTTCATGAATGAACAGGGTAAAGGTAAAGATGTCATCGAGGCGACTTTAATGTGTGTTACCGAGCTTATAGAAAATGCTGTTAAGTATGGGTCTGAGAAGCCAGATGGTTCAAATATAGATTTTGATTTAAAGGCAGATTCTGGTCATATGAAGATTATTGTGACGAACGGAATTAGAAATGAATCCGACATTGATGTTGTTGTTGATCATATAAAGAAAATAAAGAACTCTAATGATCCGGCACAGTTGTATACTGAAAGGTTGATGGAGCTTATGGAAAACCCTAAACCTGGAATAAGTCAATTAGGTTTATATAGAATAGCTTATGAAGGTGAGTTTAAAATAGATTATACCTATTCGAACCATATTTTCACTATAATTGCTGAAAGAGAAATATAATCAGGAGGATGATGTAAGATGAAAGATTTTAAAGAGGGTAATCTTGAAATAAAGATTGAGGAAACTGACAAGATTCTAATGACATGGATCGGAAGAAGTGAAGACAGAGATCCATCGGCATTTTTGAATCCGTATTTGTCTGAAATTTCTGATGCAATTGCTGGAAAAGAATTGGAAGTTGAATTTTCCAAATTAGAATATATGAATTCCTCTACTGTTCCGCCAATAATACAGCTTATTAAGAAACTTAATACTGTTGGCGTTACAACAAGAATTTTTTATGACAAAAATTCTAAATGGCAGTCCGCTTCATTCAAAGCATTGGAAACAATTGCACGTTCGATGAAGTGTATTGAAGTAGTCGGAAAATAAAACAATAACGACGTTTACCTGTCAGAGGAGTATTGAATGGACGCTACATTAATTACAAGATTAGAAAGCATAGCAGGTGATTTTGGACAGATTGCTTCGAAAGTAAATGAATCGTCCAAATTGAGAAAGGCTCATACCGAAAATGCGATAAAACTGCTCGAGTCGGTTGAGAATACTGGAAATATTCTTTTAAAAGAAATTAAGTTTATTTCAAAAGAGAGCATATTGATGCGGAATAGGCATAATGCTGTTCTGAATATTTGTAAAATTCTTTTAATGAATATCAGAAAACAGAGTGAAATTCTAAAGAAGTTTGCTGAAATGAAAGTAATTTCTCAAAAAATCATAGACAGTATTAAAGAAAAAAATCTAAATCTTGAAAGTAGTCTAGAAAAGGGAGTTGCTTTTCTAGAAAAAATAGTCAGTCGAAGTAACGAAATGATCCTTATGGATAATTTAATCCAAACATCCAAGAAATTTCAAAATGGTCGAATCCAGTTATTAAAGAAATCTACAAATATCGCTTTAAAGGATTCTGTAAAAGCTATAGAAAATTCCGGTGCGAATTATGAAAGAGGTCTTAGCCTTCTGAAGTCTTTAAAGGAAGTTGAGAAGTTTGTTGAGAATTCTGAAAAAGACGAAATTGCAGTTCTTGCGGAAAGAGCTTCTGAGGGTTGTAAGTCTGCTGCGATCGTAAATAAAAGCTCGAAATCACAGTTTGAATTTGCTGAAGAGGTAAATATGTATACAAAACAACTGTATACCGAATCTCAGCATATTAGAGAATTAGTTGTAAAGAAACATAAATATTTTACTGACAATCTTGAACCTATTGCGGAAGTTGCTGTATTAGTTGCTGTGGAATTTTTTGATTATCTTTCAGTTAATGACTATATTAAAGAAATTGATACCGATAGTAAAATATATCCAGATAAGGTTCTGGAATACCTTTACGACATGGTTGCGTATATATCATCAGCATGTGTTGAGATAGAATCTGTTGCAAATTTAAACTATGATATGACTGAATCAATAAGTTTGAATGCCCGCCTTGAGGAAAAGACTGTGGAATTAACCAATCATGAAATTGAGGGTTTTGATTCTCTTGAGATTGAAGTCGAAAAAATGACAGAAGCGACAAAATATCCAGTTGAAGGTTCTGAAAAAAACATACAAAATGGTAAGGAAATCGAAAAGGTTCTTAAGAAGATTGCATCGTCAATTAGATAGGTATTGTTAACTTTTAAATAAATGTTTGCGGATGTTATTATGTTTACTCAGTATTTTCAAAAAGCGGAATCAGAGATATTAAAAAAATATTCCGCAAGCAGCTCAGAAATAAAAAAACCTATTAAGAAAACTAAAGATGATTATTCTGATATTATAGAAATGTTTGGTAAAATCATTCCTTCATCATTAGTAGCGGTAAGAAAATCAGTTGTGGATGAAGGTGGTTATAGGATCGATTCCGCAGATATTCTATTCATTGAAAAAATCTATCCTGATATTGAGAATATATTTTCTGAATGTGTCCCGTCGAGCATAGTTCGTGCTATAATTAATGTTTGCCGACAGGTAAACCCAAAACAACTTTCTGATTTGTTAGACTGCGTAAATAAAACAAAAAAACTGGATCAATTTGTAGAGAACAAAACAAATGGAGCAATCATTCCATGTTTTGCTGTAGCATTAGACTCTATATACGACTTAAAAGAATTGAAATTGTCAATAATGAATCAAAATCAGGAAAAAAATATACCGTATCTGAATGAGCTTGATATTCTTATACATTTTGGAAAGGGTCTAGTAATTAAAGATTGGCATAACAAAAACAATTATATTGCTATTGAAACTGGAAAAGATAGCTTGAAATGGTTTTTTATTTTAATGAATGAATATCTAACCGCTGAAAAGCCGGATAAGTTTGATTTGCGTAAATTTGTTGTACAAAGCGGTAGTTATCCTGAGTACTGAATACTAATTATTTAGCAGCTTAATTAATTATTTATTGACAGATTATCAGCTAACTAAGTATCTAAGAAAAATGATATTTTTTACAAAGGTAATTAAATATGAAAAAGTTAAATTTACTCCTAATCGCCCTCTTGCTGATTTCAATTTCTTCTCTCGGGTGCAAAAAAGATGAACCTAAGGTTCAGGAAAGAGGCACAAAAGACAATATAATAGTTTTGGATACTTCAATGAGTATGATCGGCAAAGGTGATAAAAACATTATGCCGAAAGTAAAGGATAGTCTCAATGGCTTTATTGACAGGATGTTGCCGGGAGAAACTTTTACGTTTATTACTTTTGATGAAGAAGTTAAGATTTATCCTGTTGTTAATATCGAGACTGATAACGACAAGGATATTATAAAGAAATATGTCTCTGTTGTTGAAGCTGCTGGAAAATGGACATATACAATGGAAATGTTTAAGGCAGTTTTAAAGAAGGCTCAAGAAGTTGAGGCTTCGCAGAAACAAAAAGACCGTCAAGTTGTATTAGTTATTCTTACCGACGCACTTGATGATCCACCGCCTTCTGACAAAAAGAAAAAGCTTAGTGTTCGGCAAATTGCCAAGGAATATAGTCCATCAGATTGGTTTATCTATTTTGTAAACCTTGGTGAGCTAAAAAATAGTGCAATTGCACAGGAAATCAAGAAAGATCTTCAGGAAAACGTATCTCCTTATACAGCAGTTATCGACGGAAAGACTGATCCAGGTGCTGCGATAGATCAAGATGTAAGTGCAAATATTGAAAAAATGACTCAAATAAAAAAGGCAGAACGCCGAAGATTAATCATAATGATTATTCTTGGAATAATAGGTTTTATTGGTCTCGTGGTCGTCTTGACAGTAGTTGTAAATAAGATAAGTTCTATGAAGAAAGTTTTTGGATTACTTCTTTATAAAAATGAAGTTGTTTTAAATGCGAAATTTGAAACAATTGATTTGGCTAAGTATGAGTCCGGTAGAGTTACCGTTGGTAAAGATTCCTTCTCAGAGATTAGAATTTCTGACTTTGAGAGTCCAATTCAGTTAATTCTCGAAGCAAAAAAATTTAAGGGTTTACTTAAAGTTCGGATTAATCAGGAAAAAGGATTGAAGGTTGCATTTCTTGTTGGTACTAAAGATGGTATTTTAAATAATGGCGATGAGTTTTCAGCTGGAGGATACCACTTTATATACAAAAGTGATTCCAATGCGAAATAATTTTTCATTAATTTCTTATTAAAATGTTGACAAAATTATGCTTATTAATAGCATAACTATAATTTATGTTGTATAGAATGTATTCAAGGAGGATATAGATATGTCGGTTTCACAATTTCCATCAAGTCCTAATATGTTTCACCCGGAACAGCCGAGTGCAGTTGGATCAAGAAATTCTCTTGTTCAAGAGAGTAGGGATAAGATTCAAGAGCAAAGGTTAATTGTCAATGAAACTACCGAAAAGGTAATGGGTCATATTTTAACGAAGCTTCCCGAGGAAGTTTTAATGAAGATGGACATTATGGGTGGATTGAAAGAGAAGCTTTATAATTATGTTAATCAGTCTTATGTGAATATGTTTAATCGTTATACTGTAACGATGGAAGATGAAATTGTGAAGAAAGTTCGTGATTTTGTTGACCGTGAAGAGTCAAAGGGTTTGGCGAGATATACTCCAAGAGAATTGATTGAGTTGATTGATAAAATAGGCGGTGCTGATAAGTTCAATACCGGTGAGATTGAAAAATCCATGGTTAATATGTTTGGTCATCTTCAAGGACATATTCAAAGAGGAATGAATGATCTCGAAAATGAGACAAACTCAATATTGAGACAAAAGACTGACGTTGGTGCCTTTATTCGTGGTGAAAATGCTTATGCTATCTTAAAATGCGTTTTTAAAGATAATGAGTTGAGACCTAAATTTGTTTATGATGTTAAATTGTCACTTAATGTTCTTGATAGTGAGTTGATAAGTCCAATTTATCATTATCAGGTGACTGTAGAGTCTTTACTAAAAGATGCGATACAAAAACATATACAAGAATTGATAGATAGACAGATCGAAAGTATGAAAGAAGA
>CAYLTM010000018.1:21128-27009 GCA_964386495.1 uncultured Leptospirales bacterium | reverse complement strand
TGTAGATCAGGGACATTCAGAGTTGACTGGTTCTGAAATAATGTTTGAAAAAGTAAAAAGAATAGAGCATTTTACCGCTGATGAGACAGATGATGAGAAGTCAAAGAGATATACTATTCTTGCAAAAAGATTTATTGATAAGATAGAAGGTTTACGTGCTCAGATTGAAGTCGATGATTATGATCCTTTGAATATTCGTGAAAATATTAAGCATATAATTGATGAAGAGAATATTCGTAATAGAGGTTACAATACTATTATTAATGCTATTACTTCTATTCTTGATACATCTAAACTTGGATATCAAGTTTGTGATAATATGAAAAATGCTCGTATTTGTTACATTAAAGAATATGAGGAAATGGATAAGAATATTCTTCCTGATGAAAGATATGATATTAGACTTTCTTATAATGATCAGAGTCAGTTAAGAGAACTTACTAAAGAATTTGACCGTCAAATGGAAGCTTTTACTAGAGAAGTTCAATTACTAGCGGATGTAACTGATGCTCACTATCAGTCAAGCAAACGTTTCAGAGCTTTGAAAGATTTTGATGATTTGGCAAAGCGTTTGATGAGTAGAGACTGGTTAAGAAGAAGAGAAGGCGAAAAACAGGACGCAAGTTTTGTTGAAACAGATGACGTGGGAGATTTTTATTCTGAAAGTTCTTTCGTTGAAAAGAACAACAGAACTTATGAAGATAGAATAAGATTTTTGAAGAATAAATTGAATAGATTAAAACAGGTTCTTCAGAAAATGCATGGTTACCAGAACCCAATAGAAAGAGTTATTCTTGATGAAAGAATTACATTTCTAGCTAAAAGATTTAATGAGTTTACATATCAGGTTAATCCTCATCATATTCAGCCAGGTTTGGTCTTGGATTTGAATATAACAACAATTAAAAGAAAGTTGTTTATGTTGAAAGGTATGGCAAATGTTTTAAATGAATTCTTGTCTGGTATTTCGAAGGGATTTGCAGATGCTGCATTTGCATCATTCAAAAGAAGAAGATCTACTGTCAGATCAGATATTGATCAGTCTTTTGCTGGAAAAGATGAGAAAACTGATTTGTTTGAAATGGCTTATAAAGAAGCTAGTGGTGACTCATCTATTGACTTGTCTTCAATTGACATTAGAGGAGCAGCGGATCTAACTCCTTCAAAATCAGGGAAAAGTAAGAAAAGTTCAGGATTAAAAGAACTGTAGAATATTGTTCAATTTAAAAAAGCGACCTAAGGGTCGCTTTTTTATTGTATATTTAATCTTTAAATTATTTATTATGAACGTGCTTTTTGCTTGACAAAAATAAATAAAAAAATTCTAATGAAATTATAGATATATAGGAGGAAAAAATGATTAAAAAAATCTTTATTATTACGTTGATGATTATGTCTTCTGTTTTTATGTTTAATTGCGATGATGCAGATGATGCAGCAGATGTTGAGGTTATTGTTAATAAAATGGCTGATGCGATTAATTCGAAAAGTTATTCTGATTTTAAGAAGTGTTTTCATCCAGACTGTGATTATAATGAAAGTTTTACAGAATCACAATTCTTAGATTATGCTTCACTTGGAGCATATGCATATTCTGGATTTGATACTACTGTAGAAGATGATTCTGCAACAATTAATGCCGATGCGACTATTACAAATTCCAGCGGTATAGAATTAGCCAAAAAAGCATCAGTCTTTAAAATGAAAAAAGATGGTGACAATTGGAAGATTTTGAAATGGACCGAAGAAGGTGCTGAAATGTATAGGAAGCCACTACTGTAATTATAGAAAAGCCGATGTTCATCATCGGCTTTTTTTTTTAGGTTCTAATAATAATGCCCTTCATCTTTTTTAATAAAAAATTCAAAATAAAATTTAAATGATAGAATATTTATTGCAAATAACATAATTAAATATTTGTTTAGTTAACAATAGTTTCTGAAATTATGGAGAGTATTATGCGGAAAATATTAATATTTTTGGTACCGTGTCTTATAACATTTCAACTAAATGCACAAAACGATTCTGTTGAATTTAAAACTATAAAAGATAAAGCCCAAAATGCTTATTCCAAGTATATTGGATTTACTTCAACACAGGATCAGACAATAAGGAACTTTGATAAAAAAACGGGAAAGCTTAATAGTATTGAAGAAATAGTTATTGATCGAACTGAGTATTTTTATATAAAACCAGTAAATAAAACAATTAGCTATAGAAAAAATGAAAGTGATCTAAAGCCTTCAGATTACGAAGGAAATACCCGTGACCCCTTATTTTTACCATTTGCGACTGACAGTGATGAGAATTACTCCTTATTATTTGAAGGAAAAAAGACTATAGCTAAAAAGGAATGCTTTTCAGTAAAAGTTATTCCTAAGAAAAAAACTGTGAGACACTTTAAAGGGTATATTTATTTTGATGCTGTTACTTTTGATATGTTTTATATGGATGGTACAGTTGCTTCACTTCCGCCAATTATTATGGAAAGTCTTTTAATACAAATATATTTTACAAAAGTTGATGATTGTTCTGTGATGTCGAAAGCTATATATACTACTGAGATGAATATTCCGTTAAAATACCCTAATACAAAACAAATTAAAACTGTAAATATTCGAAACATAAAATTGATTAAAAAATAATTCGTCCATTTGTGAATAATAACTATGTAGTTGTTATTATAATTTTTTTACGCAGAGCTTTGTTAGGTTATACTTGTTATTGTGTACTTGTTATTTGTTAAAGGGGGGATTGATGTTATTTAAAAATATAGTAGTTTTATCAATGATGTTTCTAATTTATTCTTGTGCTTCAAAAAGTGAATTAAAGGAGGATTATGCTTTAATTAATTTTTATATTGGTCAAGTTACAAAAAATGGTAATACTATACAAATTGGTGATTCGATTGCTGAAGGTGATATTATTATTACAGATGAGAAGTCTTCATGTGATATTAAAATCGGCGGATCAATGCTGAGAATTAAAGAGAAATCAAAATTGACATTTGCTCAAGCAATGAGGGAAAATGGTATGGAGAATACCACGCTTGAGTTTGAATCAGGAAAAATATTATGTAAACCTAAAAAACTTCTTAAAGACGAAAATTTCATGATAAAAACTCGAACAACAGTAGCAGCTGTAAGAGGTACTCAATTTTCTGTTGCATCAGATTCAAATAATACCACTCAAATAAAAGTTTTTGCAGGAGAAGTTAAAGTTGCTAAGAGAATAAAAGCTGTAGAAGGGAGTATGGAAAAGATTTTGGAAAATTCTGCTCCAGTTACACAAAAAAATAGTGTTATAATTACTCAAGCTCAGGTCGATGAAGCATCATTGAAAATTGATAAAGCAATTGCTCAATCGGGTAGTATTGATTCAGCAATTTTAACTGTACAAGATGAAGCTGGTATCGCAAAAAATGATATAAAAGAATTTAAACCTGAAGATTTTAAAGAAGAAAAAGAAATTATTGATATAACACCAAAAGAAGAAAAAGAAACTGCTGTAATAAAAAAGGAAATAATAAAAGAATCTGGTCCAATTGGAAGATTGTTAATAACTAAAGGAAACATATATTTTATAAAAGATGGGAAAATTGAGTGGTCTGGTAAAGTTCTTGGTGAGCCAGTAAACTTAGATAATATGATTTTCGTTGCTTCTGGTGATAAAATATTTGGTGCTAACAAATCGGGTCCAGTTATATGGCAAACATCAATTTCTAATGATGGTAAAATTGATGTTAAAAATAATTCTATATATGTTTATATTGACGGAAAAGCAATGAAAATTAATATGAAGAATGGTTCGATATTAAAATAATAAACAATAATGAAAGGAGTTTTGTATGAAATTAAATAACAGAAAGATTAACATAATTAGAATAATTATGAGTATTTTATTCGGGTATTTTGCGTTTTATTTTGACATGAAGATATATTTTTATTTGTCAATTGTACATTTGGTCTTCTCTCTTTTTTGGATGGCACAAACGGAAGGTAATTTACTTGACGAAAATAAATTTGAGATTTTCGGTTATATACCAGCAACTATTGATTCATTTGGTATGACAATTGCCGTATCCTTGACTGGACATTTAAGATCTTTTCTTATAATTGGTTACGTCATTATCGTTTTGATGACTTCATTAACCTCTAATAAAAAATATGGTGTATTTGCAGTAATATCCTCAACTTTCTTATTTTTGTTGTCTGGAATTTTAATAAAAAATAATCTTTTTCCCATAATAAATGTATTTGGTTTTTCAACTCCAATATTGTGGCGTGAACTAGTGGCCTCGACAGTTTTCATATTTGGGGTTCTGATCTTGTTGAACCGTACTATTTTTGATTTGATAAAAAAAGAACGTTAATCTTTAACAGGACGAGATTGAATTAATTTCCTTTTGATTTTTAGATTGTTAAATTGGGAGTAATATATGAGCATATCAATAATTCTTATTGGGTTATGTTATCTGATACTATCTATTTTATTAAGTATTTCTTTTATATATTTATCCATTTATGTGATTAATTATCTGCTGAAAGAATCTGAAAAAATTAAATTATTTTCAGCTTTGGAAAAAAATAATGCGGCAGTTGCAATTTCCGCATCTACTATAATTATCTCCATTGGATGGATTGTGAAATCAAATATCGAACCTTCTATAGATGCATTACGAATGACTTTATTGAGTGCTGATATAACCACTAGAAATATCGTAATAATTTTTACTATTATTTTGATTCAAATAGTTTTATCGGGTTTTTTCGCATTATTTAGTGTAATACTTGCTGTTAAAATGTTTATGAAAATAACCGGAAATATTGATGAGTTAGCTCTTATAAAAAAGAACAACATAGCTATGGCAATTGTTCTTTCAGCAATTATCTTTACAATAGCTTTATTCATAGAACCTGCAATTAAAACCATTCTTGAAGGATTGATAATATTTCCGCCTGTTGGAAGGTAATTATGATTTTGAGAATGATATTCAAGTTATTTAAAATTGTTTTTGTGATTCTTATTTTTTCAATTTTTTTAGTGTGCGGTATTGTTCTTTTTGATAGTTCAAATGAAAAATCTCCAGATATTGATTATATTGCAGAGAAGAAGTTAGATAATAATAAGTGGAATATTTCATATCGTTGGAAATTTGTTAAGGACAATTTAAAAAAACAAAAAACCGAAATTAATATAGAATTATTAAATGATGAACTTGCTAAAAGCATCAATACTATTGAACTTTCTTATGAAAAATGCTATAGCAATAATGATTTTTGGAGTTGTTTTTATAAATCAGTATATTCTGCAAATTTAAATTATGATAAAATTTTTAATGTTTTTGAGCAATATTCTAAAAAGGAAAATTTGTCAGAAAGGGATAAGATGTTGATGATTATCTCTTTTGTACAGAACATCAAGTATGAAAGACCAATGGAGTTTTTTGACGGAATTATAAAAGAAACTGATTATCTTCCACCTAAAAATGTTGTAAAGGAACAAATTGGCGATTGTGACAGCAAAAGCTTATTGATGTTAATTTTATTGAGAAAAATGAATATTGACTGTGTTTTATTTGAATCAGATAAATATGAGCATGTTATGGTTGGTATCAATGTAAGTTCTATGGGCAAATATAAGACATATAATGGGAAAAAATATTATTTCTTAGAATCAACATACCCAGGTTGGTTAATTGGCGATATTAGTCCGGATTGGAGCAACTTAAAATTCTGGCGGATTATAAACATTTAATTTAAACATTTGTGTTTACTCTCATAGTATTTTTAAAACTTATCGAGTAAACACAAATGTGTTTAAAATTTCTTTCTAACTTTGTCGTGGTTCAATTTGCACATTATGTAAAGAGCCAAAAAGG
>CAYLTM010000018.1:15267-21118 GCA_964386495.1 uncultured Leptospirales bacterium | reverse complement strand
AATCCTAATTGGTTCAACTAGGAAGTCGAGACCGAATCCGCCTAGTAGAGCACCGAGAAATGCTATAACTACTCCACCGATATAACCACCGAAAATATCTCTTTTTTTCAAATAGTAAAATACCCAGGATATTATTCCTCCAATGATTAGTGTAACAGCATACGGAACTAGAAGTAATAAAAAATCTAAAAATTTTTCCATATATGGTGCTCCTTTATTATTTTACGACATACAACCAGTTAAACTTGTCAGGCAGATCTCCTGTCTGAATTTTTGTATAATTATCATATAGTTTTGAAAGCATTGGTGATGCTTTGTCTTTTTCTCCGAAAAGGAAAGTACGGTCTCTATACTGAATTAAATGTATCGGTGTAATAACTGCTGCAGTTCCTACCGCACCAATTTCGTCTAATGTTTCAAGTTCTTTTATTTCAACCTTTCGTCTTTCAACCGTCATACCAGAATCCCTAGCTAAGTCTATTAGACTGGCATTTGTTATACTTGGAAGTATACTTGGCGATTCTGGTGTGATATATGTATTTCCTTTAATAGCTATGAAATTTGAGGTGCTGAACTCATCTATAAAATTTTTTTCTTTTGGATCAACATATAAAGCAACACTGAAACCCATATCATGTGCGTATTTTGAGCCAGGTAATCCAGCCGCATAATTTCCGCCTACTTTGCAATCGCCAACACCTTCAGGAGCCGCCCGATCAAAATGTTCAATAACAATTGCGTTTACCGGTTTAAAGCCACCTTTGTAATATGGTCCAACAGGGGTTACAAAGATCGAAAAGATATACTCTTCTGCTGGACCAAGACCTACCTTAGGGCCTGTTCCTATCATTAATGGTCTGATATATAGACTGGCACCTGTACCATAAGGAGGTACAAATCTTAAATTGGCCTTAACAGCCTTTGTTATAGCGTCAATAAATATTTGTTCCGGTACATCCGGCATTTGAATTCTCGAATTTGTTCTATTAAGACGTTTTGAATTTTCAATTGGACGAAAAATCACAATGCTTCCATCTTTCGTTTCAAATGCTTTCAGACCTTCAAAAGCTTGCTGACCATAATGAATACATGGTGATGCGATGCTAATATTTAAATTTTCATCACTTGTAATAAAAGGTTCCGACCAGTTTCCGTTTTTAAAATTATATCTTATATTGAAATCTGTTTTAATATAAGAAAATGGAAGATTTTTCCAATCTAATTGAGCTTTTTCAGTATTCATAATAATCCCCAATAAAATATTACTTCCAGTAAAATTTTTAATTTTTTTATGTCAAGCGATAATTCCATAGATGATTATTGACTGGTATTCCCTCGTAATTTAATAGTTAATCCTTTTAGGAAATTTCTAAGAATTTGATCTCCGCATTCTTTGTAATTTTTTTGTCCAGGTTTTCTGAAAAAAGATGCAACTTCATTTTTAGAAATTTTAAAATCAGCTAAAGTTAAAATATCGAGAATATCTTCATCTTTAAGTTGTAAAGCTATACGTATCATTTTGAAAATAGTATTATTGTTTAGCTTGATTATTAGTTTTGGTTCATCCGCTGTATTGTTTTTCATACCTCTCTTTTTTATTATTAATCCTTGCAGAAAATCAATAAATATTGGATTTCCGCAAACCGTGAAGCCTTCTTCGTCATCACGTTTTAACATTGACAACAATTCTGATTTGGAAATATTTCTTTCAACTAGTGAAAATATATTTATCATTTCGTCATCATTGATTTTTAAAGCATATCTCAGTCTTCTAAAAACATCATTATTTTGCATATATCTCCTTATATCGGTACAAATAATATACTAGGGTTAAATTGTTATAAGTCATATTTCCCTACATATTTACTAAAAGAAAATAATTAACAAAGATGTAAATAGAAATATGATAACATTACAAATTTCTTGACAAAAAATATCAATCTTTAACAATAAACAGCAGTATACGTCAATAATGGAGTTTTGAAATGAAAAGTAAACTTGATTACCCTACAGTTAATGTAAAAGCCGCTGATGGTGTAAAACCGGATGGAACACCGTATAATATTATGGTAGTCGAAGATCAGGAATTTACAAGAAAAATGATAGTTCAGATTTTGGAATCTGAAGGATATAAAATTGTTGCACAGGCAGCGAATGGTAAGGCTGCTCTGGATATGTTGAAAAAACTGGACAACAAGGTAGACCTTATAACAACTGATCTTGATATGCCAGAAATGGATGGATATGCTTTATTGTATGAAATTGTTGAACAGAAGCTTCCCGTTAAAGTTGTATTTATTAGTGAAGATACAACAAAGGGTGTCATAGCAGATTTATTAAAAATGGGGGCAAGAGATTTTATTCTTAAACCACCACAGCGTGGAAAGATATTGGAAAGAATAAAGCTTGCTTTTGGGAAAACTAAATAATTATTTAATGGATGTAAGGTATTGGAAAATTTAGATAACGCGATTAATTCATTATCCGATCAGACAAAAAAGATTAATATTGCCATGTATTATGTTGGAAACGACATGGATAAAGCAAAAAAGATGGTTGCCAATTCATACAATGATCAAGTAGTTTTGAAAGGTAATTTTTCCTCATCGACCTTGTATGGGGCTTTTATGATATTCCTGAATACTATTTATGGGCGTGTAGATCATTCCATATTTGTGATTTCGCATGATTATGAAATCGCAAATATTGCAATTAATTCTGACTGGAAAATTTTAGAGAAAGATATTATTGACAGACGAAATAATGAAGCTAATTTAACAATTAGTAATGATTTTTCTGATAGAATCACTAAAAGTTTTACACCTTCTTTTTTAAAAGAGATTAATGAGCTCATAAAAAAAAATGAAATAATACAGTTGTATAATGTTTTCCAAAAACTTTATCAAAGTGCATTTAGTTTGAAAAGAATTGATTTGAGTTTAGAAACTCAGGCTTGTTCCTCTCTCCAAATGGAAATCGATTCACAGACAAGCAGGAAAATTAATGCAGAGATTGCCCTAAGAAAAAAAGAAGATGATAAATCGAAAAGTCAAGCTAAATCGGGTTCATTAGAGCAGGAACCAACGGTGGGTGTTAATGGTGTAAAAATAATTATTAAGGGAACCTTGATTTTATCACCAATAAAAGGAAAACACATTGGCAGTCTTGTCCCGGGTGACAAAGTCATGCTGACAATGGTGGAAAATACACCACAGGTAATTGAAATTGCTAAAGCGTTTAGTGCTTATAAGCAGGAAGAAAACAGGATTATGCCGATTCCCGCACGTATTACAATGATACAGTTTAATGATTCTGAGGGTTTTCAATTTTATGCGATTGTCGCTAAAGGGATTTACTGTAAAATCGTGGAAGAGGAGACTAATATTAAAGTTGCTCTTGATCCATCAACTGAGGCATATGTTCAAAAGCAGGATGACAGTAAAACTAAAATAGCTTTGCCGTTTATTATCGGCTTAACTTCTTTTATAGTAATTCTAATTATAGTTATGGTTTTTCTAGTTTTTTAAAATCATAAGAAGGGTATTATGACGGAGCATGGAATTGTTACTGAAATAAATAATAATAAAGTTCTAATAAGAGCTGCCGGGAATCCCGGATGTTCGAAATGCGGAGCTAGAAATATATGTAACAGTGGAAATGACGGTTATCGTTACATTTGGGCTGAAAATGATATTGATATTAACATTGGTGATAATGTTGAGTTTTCTACTGATGAAAGAAAATTAGTAGTATTTTCAATTATGCTCTATTTAATTCCAGCGATTGATATGCTTATTGGTGGTGTTATTGGTTATTATATTCCGCTTTTCTCAAATAGAGAAATCAATATTGCGGTATTTGCATTGTTGTTTTTAATTGGTTCAATTGTTTTTACTTCATTAATGATGAAAAAAATAGGTACCGAAAAAATGCTATGTGCGAATGTGGTGAAAAAGCTGTAATGAATTAATTTTATATTGTTGTTTTTATAACATAAAAAAAAGGGGCATTTGCCCCTTTTTTTTATGTTTAGTTTTTATTAGTATCTACTATTTTAGATTTTTCAATCCATGGCATAAGTGCACGCAATTTTTTTCCAACAATTTCTATTGGATGATTCATTCCAATTTTACGTTTAGCGTGGAATGATGGACATTTTACTCTATTTTCAAGCATCCAATCTCTTGCGAACTCTCCATTTTGAATTCTTTCAAGAACTCCCTTCATTGCTGTTTTCACTTCTGGTGTAATTACTACTGGTCCAGTTATGTAATCCCCATACTCAGCTGTATTAGAAATTGAGTAACGCATATTTGTGAATCCGCCTTCATAAATCAAATCCACAATTAGTTTCATTTCATGTATACATTCAAAATATGCCATTTCTTCAGGATATCCAGCCTCTACAAGAGTTTCAAAACCAGCTTTCATTAAACTGGTAACACCACCGCACAATACTGCTTGCTCACCGAAAAGATCTGTTTCAGTTTCGTCTTTGAAAGTGGTTTCTATAACACCAGCTCTAGCACCGCCGATAGCGTTTGCATAAGCAAGTGCAAGATCAAGGGCTTTGCCAGATGCGTTTTGATGAATAGCTACCAGACATGGTACTCCGGCACCTTTTTGATATTCAGCTCTTACTAGATGTCCAGGACCTTTTGGTGCGACCATAGCTATATCGATATCTGCTGATGGTATAATCTGTCCATAATGAATGTTGAAGCCGTGTGAGAAAAGAAGCATTTTTCCGGCAGTTAGGTTTGGTTTGATGTCTGTATCAAAAACCTGTCCCTGAATTTCATCTGGTAATAAAACCATTATGATATCCGCCCATTTTACAGCTTCCGCGATTTCCATTGTTTTTAAACCAGCAGACTCAGCTTTTTTAATGGATGGGCTGTTTTTTCTTAAACCGATAACTACATTTATACCGGAATCTTTTAGGTTATTCGACTGTCCGTAACCCTGGCTGCCGTATCCTAATACTGTTAATTTTTTATCTTTCAAGAGAGAAATGTTAGTATCAGACTCTTTATAGACTTTCATAGTTCCTCCATAATTCATTTGTATTCAAATATTTGTTACTGGATAAGACAATTATGTAAATGGTATTTGTCAAGATTTTTAAGGATAATTTGATTTTGAGGTGATTTTTTTAACAAAGGAAAGCTTGATGCGGTAGTTTCGTAATCACCCCGCATCGTTATTTGGAATATAACCTGAAGCCTTCATTTCATTGTAAATCATGAGACATGCCCATGAATCGGTAGCGGCATAACGGATTTGATGTTCAGTAAGATCCGTTCTTTCCCAATTGGTTTTTTGTGCGGCCTTAGAAATCCTTATTTTAAGAAAAAATGCTGATAACGCTCTAACGCCCCGCTGTTTGAATTTAAGTTTCTTCGCTATACTTTCCAGATCGACAAAAGAATTACAGTTTAATCCCGTGTCTTTTTTTATTTCACGGTTGTCATTATTTATTCCTAGACCAATTTTTACTATATTTTCATCTTCAAGAACTTTTTTTAGACATGGCGGATAACCTATTTTGCTGATACGGAAAAGATATGATTTTTTTTCTGAAGAAAGTTGTATCAATGCGATTGGATGGTACTCTCCTTTTCGGAAGCTAGGTTTTGATTCCGTATCGAATCCTAAAAACTTTTCTGCTAAAATTTCTGCTTCAAGTTCTTCCGCTTTTTCAAGAGTTTCTATAAGTTCTATCGGTCCCTCATAGCATTGAAGGGGCAGCTCATTAATATCCTGCTTAGTAATGTTATATGTGAATTCTTCCTGTACCATAAGCCCTTTTTGTTTTATAGTCTTTTACATTAAACGCGTGACACAACGA